>CAYJVV010000057.1:0-5779 GCA_964373755.1 uncultured archaeon
ATTGCAAAAGAAATAGGAACGAATCCTGCCGTGGACATGCGCGATTCAGAAGCATCAATGGCGATAAACGAATTGACAAACAAGGACGGTGCTGATATAATTTTCGAATGTTCTGGTTCTGATGAACTGCAAACGCAAAGCATACTTTCTGCTGCAAAAAGCGGAAAAATAATAATCCTTGGTAACCCGGTTAAAAATCTAGCCCTAGACAAGGACGCATACTCGCGCATATTGAGAAGAGAAATAACAATAATAGGCTCGTGGAGCTCAATGATCGGGCAGAAAAACGAATGGGAAGAATCTTTAAGGGCCATGAAAGAAGGAAAAATAGACCCAATTCCTGTGATAACACATGGCTTTCATCTAAGCGAAGCAAAGCATGTAATGGAAGACATGCACTTCAAGAGATTTGAATTCTCAAAGGTACATTTCTACTTTTAATTCAATGGTGCCTTGATGAAAATACAGCTTAAATTTATTGAAAAAAAATGGCTGGCAATAATACTTCTTGCATCTCTTATCGAGCCATTGCATTACTTCCTGCTTATTCATTATCCTTTGCCCGGGCAAACTTTCATGGCTTACGATAGCGACGAGGGTTTGGTTTCTGGATTGATGCGTTCTGTTGAGCTTAATTTTGACAATCCTTGGTCGCCTGGAGAAAAAGTATTCTTTAATGGAGCATTAGGATCTCCATATCCTTATCTAATGCTTGGATATGTCCGCATGTTTTTGGGAATAGATGCATTACTGATGAATATAATTGCAAAATTTGTGCTTTTCTTCGTCTTTCTTGTTGTATTGTTCAAGGCAATGGAAGCTTTGATGCCAAGAAGACACGAACTGGGGTTTTTGTTCTTCCTGCTGCCGATTGGCTTGATGCCAGTTGGTTATATGTTAGGTTATGCAACAGGAGTCGAAAGGCTGATGGAAGGTTTCAGTTTTGAATTTTCCATATTGAATAACATATCGCGCGTCTACTATTTTGTTCCATTAATAACAGCATTACTATCCATGCTTTTCTTTAGTAAAGGAAAAAAAATGCATTCTACGTTATTTCTTGGCCTGACATTTTTCTTCTATCCTTTCTTTGGTTTTGCTTTCGCCGGACTGATGTTTCTTTACAGCATTTCAGGCAAACATGGAAAGATACAAGACAAGTTTAAACAATCGATTAATGAACTGTGGAAAATTTATGCAGTTGCAGCAATATTCCTAGCGCCTTGGATTTATGCACGATTCGCTCATCCAGAGTATTTCACGCTTTATAGCCAGAACAGCCTTTGGTGGCGCGCGCATCTTGTTGGTATTGTTGGCAGTTACTTCATCTTGCTTGCAATAATACTTTTTGCAAACATGCAGCAAGCCAGACGGTACTGGAAATTCCTTTTGATTGCAGGCGTGCTAGCAATAACCATAATGATTTTTGAGCTGAAAGCCCTTGGTGTTTCACCTTTCACTTCTATGATGCTGCCAAATGCGATTTTTGATGTTTCTGAACTATTGTTTATTGCTCTTTTCGCTGTCGGATGGTTAGTTCTTGAATCAGGAACCGATAGAAGGCATAAATTTATCATACTTGCTGTACTTTCTCTATTCCCACTATCAATATTGAATCCAAAATATGTCTTCTGGATGCAGTATCGAATGGGTTATCTGCTTCACATACCTTTAGCAATGTTAGCAGCCTTGTACTTTGACTCATTTGTAGCTAAAATGAAATCTTTCGGCGTGAAAAAAATAACTGTCATAGTCATAATAGGCTTCTTTGCATTTACTTCGTTTGCTGCTTACAATTATCGATATCAAATGGCTGACAGGTGGGTCAGCGGCCAGGTTTATCTTGATGAAAACGACAAGGATGCAATGCTTTTCCTGAATACACAGCAGAAAGGCATTGTACTTGCATCGGATAATACGAATTTTTTCCTCCCAACATGGAGTGGGCAATACGCTTTGTACCATCCAGCCGAATCGCAATATTTAGGCGGAGGTCCAAACAGAGCGCAGAAAAAAGCAGACGTTGCTGATTTCTATGCGACACAAATGAGTGAGGAAGAATTCCGAGATATGCTGCAGAATTATGGAATAAATTATGTATTTTATGGGTCCAAAGAAAAACAGCTTGGTTCCATCGACCTGGATTCTTTTGAGTTCCTTGAAAAGATTTACGATAAAGGAACAAGCATTTACAAAGTACGTCTCTAATTAGCTAGGGCATGTACCGCATATCTTATTGGTCTTGTCGAAATTCATGTGGGCTTTCCTGAAATTTATATAATCAGCATTATTCAGGACATCCTCTATTTTTTCTGCCTGGAATATGTTGCCGAACGTGTACTGTTTGTGCATCCTGATGTTACAAGGCATGACAAATCCTTCCACATTTACGAAAAAGGAATTGAACGGCCAGTAGCACTTACCCAGCCTTTCCCTGCTTGTTTTGTGGCCTAGCAGGATGCCATGTTTCAACAGCCTCAACCGAAGCTTATTGATTCTTTCTATAATCTCTTCTTTGTGAAGTCTTGATTCTGCCACGAAAGCTTTTGACTCATCATACCCCATTTCTTCTTCAATCGACCAGTTCTCGACCTCAACGATAGTAGCATAGTCCAGTTTTAGCTCGGTAATCAAGTCATAAAGGCTATCCATTTCATCCATATTCATGTGGGAAATTACAAACGTGAGTCCTATGATAGTGTTTGCTTTTTGCCTGTTCCTGTCTTCCACAAGAGCTTTTGTCCCCTTTTTTATCAAGTCGAAATTAGAACCTACCCTTATTTTCTCAAATATTTCCTTGTTGGTCGAGTCAAAACTCACTGGCATGTCATTTATGTATTTCAGGACAATTTCTCTTACTCTAGGACTGGCTAAAGGCGTTCCATTGGTGTTCATCCAGATTCTTATGCCTCTGTCATGAATTTTCTTCAGGAATTCTTCCAGCTGAGGGTGCATCAATGGCTCTCCAAGGCCGCCAAGCTTTATTGACTTCAGGTCAGGAAGCATAGAAAGAACTTTATCAAGTTCTTCAAGAGACATGTTCAGTTTTGTGTAATTCCTGATTTCAGCGTCTCTCGAACAGGTTATGCAATGCAAGTTACACTTTGCCGTTGGTTCTAATTGTATGTGCGTTATCTTACCTATCTGTTCTTGTTTCTCGAACTTAATAAGTTCCTTGTGAAATCTGGCTTTATTTATTTTTCTTACTACACTACTTAACATTTTTCATCATCTTCGTGCTTTACAGATTTCAGCATACAAATATTGGCTTCGAAGTATTTTTAAGACTATCCTGACTATCAATTCTGGTGTCAGAAATATGTCACCAAGATTATTCCTATTATAATGAAAGCGATTGAAGTAAGCTTCCATCTGTTTATGTTTTCTTTAAGAAATATTTTTGAGAGCAGCATAACCCATATATATGTTAGAGAAGTTATTGGAAAGATCAGAGATAGCTCTTCTGACTTCATTGCAGTTATCAAGAAAAACCCCCCAAACAAAAAAAGAATGCAACCCAATATGAAAGATTTATTGAAAAGCATTTTCCTTAATTCTAGAGCTGCTGAAAGTTTGAATAGCAATATGCCAAATGCAGCTACAACTGTTGAAGCAACAGCAAGGGCTATTGAAAATAAATCAACCACTTTTCTCACCTCTTCCAATTAGAGATAAACCGATCATAATGAACACAATGCCTAGCCAATTGATCATGTTAACTGCTTCTCCCAGAAAAAACATAGAAACTATGAATATCCAGACAAAACTCAATGACCATAATGGATACAGGAGAGATAACTGCTTTCCTTTAAGCGCCTGTATAAAGAGGAAAGCTGCAACAGCATACAACAGAAAACCAGCTATCACAATGGGATTTATTGGAAAGGGGCCGAAATAAAAGCCCTCTGCCGTCGATCCTAGCTTGAATGATAGTTGAGCGACAGATGTAAACAAAGTTGCTACGACTACCAGCAAAATGCTTTTGCTTATCATGATTGTTCACTATAAGCGCCGACGGCAGGATTTCCACCGCAGAGAAGGAAGTTTCCTTTCTCTACCGGCCTACTCATCCTCTTGCAGCAAAACTGCTATTAAAGGAAAGGTAGAGCGGTAGGAAAACGTAGTTTTCCTGCGCTTTGAACCTGCATGGGCTGAAGCCCGCCAGTTATCTTTCTTTGATTAAACTTTCTTTTCAAGAAAGTTTATTCGAGACTGGTGCACTGCCAGATTATGCGACGTCGGCTCTATGGCAACTTAATCGACTAACTGTTTAAAAGGTTTGTTGGTTTATTCACTCTATGTTTTCGTCTAAAGATGAACAAATAAAGAAACTTGAAAAAAATATAGAAAATCTCGAAAAGAAAATGAACAGGAATTTCATGCGCATGAATGACTCACTGCAAACGATAACAGACGTCATAACACAGATGCAGCAGGAAAACAAGAGTCTGAAAAAAGATAGAGACTTCCTTATAGAAAAACACAAGGAGATAATGCGCTCAGTGGAGACGGAAAGCAGACTTATCAAGGAAATGAAGCAAAAATTCATCGAACCTGCAAGAAAAGAACTCAAAGAGGATGTGGAATTATTGAAAACAGCTGTTGGAGAGGGCTTCAAACATGGAAAGAAAGAGGAACTTTTTGACATGGTAATTAAATCCGGCAAGATAAAATTGAAGGAAGCCGCAAGAAAATTGAACGTTCATGAGATGCAAATAGAAACGTGGGCAAAAGACATGGAAAATTCAGGCCTCATCGATGTTTTTGAATCTGGAAAAGACACAGAACTAAGAAAAAAGTTACATTAGCAACTCAAAAGTCGTTAAAAAGTATATTTTTCTTCTTTTAAAGTTTTATTTTCATTTGATTCTCCTATGAAGCTCAAATTAGAAATGATAATACAACAAATTCTACCATCAGTCCGTTCTTTTGTTGCAAAAGAGCTTGTATTCCAGTATAAGTTAAGCCAGACAGAAGCTGCAGAGTTGCTTGGAATAACGCAACCAGCAATTTCTCAATATCTCAACAATGTCCGCGGAAAGAACAGGCTTGTTGAAAACAAGTCTGTGCTTGGCATACTTCAAAACTTAACAAGAGATATTTACGAGAGAAAGACTAACGAAGCACACATTACTGCAGAGTTGCTCAGAATATATACGATAATCACCGACAACAAAGAAACTGTAAATGTTGTTGAAGAGATTGAAGAAAAGAAATCGGAGCAGCTTGTGTAGCATCTGCTAATTCTTATTGATTCTAAGGAAGACAGATGTAAAAAATCCAGCAATATTCGTAAGCACAAGGCTTCTGAGAAATTCAAATACAAGCCACAAAGAAAGCGACGTCAGCAGCGGAAGCCACTTAAGATATGACTTAAACAGAGGTGATGTGTCTACAAGCTCCGCAGTTCTTTTTTTCACCTGTTCTCTTATAAGTGGCGAATCTGAATTTACAGTATTTAGTGTGGCAGATGTAATTGTCTGGGTTAAATCGGCTTTGAAAATCTCACTGTAGCCAGAATTCAAGCTTATCATAAGCAAAATGCCCAAGCTGACTATGAGATTTATGATTAAAAGTGCTTTGCCAACTGCATTTGAGCCTGTGCGGAAAAATTTCCATTTTTTCAGCTCAGAATAATAAGTACTTGAGGCGCTAATCGTGAATGGGAAAGCAACCATAACTGCGGCTGCGATAAAAAGTGACAGTATGGTTGGTATGGCTATTATCAAAGCTGCTGAAGAAATAAGACCAGAAATAATTCCTGTTTGATATTTGTCTC
>CAYJVV010000058.1:0-4146 GCA_964373755.1 uncultured archaeon
CCCTTAAAAGCTAGTAGATAATCATATATTCTTAATATACCCTGACTAAAGTCAGTGGTTTGTGAGAATATGTGATCCCAGATTCATTGAAACATCAAAAAAATCATTTATGTCAAGGACCACCGTCTGAAGACGGTGGCATGTTGAAATTGGTGAGTCCTTGAGCAATTCGCATTCCCTGAACCACTGTTTGAAAACAGTGGAATGCGAAGTTTCAAGATGCCACTGTCTTTTCTGCAAATGACAACAGTCATTTGAGACATCCATGTAAAGCTGTGCTTTCCATGGATTAGACAGTGGTTCTTCACATACAACGCGGTATACAATACTTCTGATTTTAACAACAACCATCTTTCACAAAGATGGTTGAGACCTTGGAAACCACAATTATATCTAGTTATTGGTTATTAACTAAATAAGTGGTGTCCTAAGTATGACAAAGATAAGTAGAGGCAAAGTTGCCATATTGGTTATGCTGTTTTTTGCAGCAGGATTAACCACTGGATTATATTTTTCACCGCCTGCGCTTAAAGAGGTGGTCTTTGCACAGAGGAATATTTCTACTATTCTTCCTGAAGCAGGTTACAGTGTTGTAAACGTAAGCATGGAAGATAATACAGTAGTGCTGCAGTCTAACTGTAAAGTAATATCTTTTGAAGTCACCGAAGACCAAGCATTGTCAATAAGCTTCGGGCTTCAGAAAAATGTTTTCTCAAGACCATTGACACATGATATAATGAAAGACGTTTTAGATCATTATGAGATAACTGTAGAGTCTCTTGTTATCGACAGTTTCGAGGATGATATTTACAAGGCAAAGATTTACTTGAGGCAGGGCGACAAAGTGCTTAACCTGGACTCAAGACCCAGTGACGCCATAGCTCTGGCTGTCCGGCTTGGCATGAATATCAAGATAAAAGATGAGGTACTGGAAAGCAAGGCAAGGAATATTTGCTAGATTTTGGTGATATAATGCATAAAATAAAGGTAGGTTTTACACAACTGGCTGTTTATACTGTAATTATTATACTCATCGGTATAGCTGTTGGAAGGCTCACCCTGCCTCTGGATAAGCCAACATTCAGGCAGGAAAGAACAATTTCAGTTGGAGAAAGCAATGTTGTTACATATTTGCCAGCTGTAGACGAGCGCGGCGAAGGCGTCCTAGGTGTTCTTGAGACTACAGTAAAGCCCGGGTCAGGCCTTGTGCTGGTTAATGTGAATAATTTGTTAGCTCAATTTGACACTCAACTATCAGGGCGTACAGCAGCACAAGCAGCTGCAAATTATACGGGTATCGATCTAAGCAAATATGACATAATTTACAACATACGCGTCAATGCGACCATAATAGAAGGCCCTTCAGCAGGCGCAGCTCTTGCCGTATCCATCATTGCAGCCCTTGAGAACAAGACGCTGGACAGCGGAACCATGATCACTGGAACAATAAGTAGCGACGGCTCAATAGGCAGAGTAGGTGCTATCGCAGAAAAGGCTGCAATAGCAAAAGAAGAGGGTGCGACACGATTCCTTGTACCTGAAGGCCAGTCATCAGACAAGCAGATTAAAAGAGAACGACTTTGTTCTTACATAGATTCTGTTCAATATTGCAAGATAAAGTATGTACCAAAAACCACAAACATAGGAGAAAGTATAGGCATAGAAGTCATTGAAGTGGGTACTGTTGAGGAAGCTGTGAAGTATTTTTTAGAATAGAGAAAGGTTTCTTTTTAACTATTATTCTGGAAACTGGTAAAGATCCATGTCCGTTTCTATCGAAAAGTCTGCTATTATCTATAGTATCATGAAGAGGAAATATTACACTGTCGCCCACCTGAACGTCTGTTGCAAATTCTTCAAGAGGTTTGGAGTAAAGAGAATTCATCACATTAATTGTATAAAACCTTTCGGGCGTTTCAACAACTAATTTGTATCTTTTTCCTACTAAAGGGTCTACTGACTCCAATTCCTGTATAACTCTACCTTCCATATAATCTTGCCCTTGGCAACCGCTTAGAGCTGTTGCTCCGAAAAATGCGCCAATGACCATTTTACCTAGTCTTTTACTTTTCATTAGGTTCATTAGTAAAATAACTGCATAAAGGATTTAAGCTTCTCCTTGATGGCAAAATTTAGAAAGGAAATTATACTTTGTTCCTTTACAGAAGCTGCCTCAATCTCGTTGTAGAACCAATAACTGCCAGCTTTTCTCTTGGAATAAAATTTGCCTGTGACCTCTGCAAACATGCCGTCTCTGAGTTTCGGCGGGTCGAACATGAAAACTTTGACCTGATTTCTGCCATCAGTAAGATAGAAAATAGCATACTCATTCCCAGCTTCAGAAATCCTTTTCAGCGGGCTTTGGATTCTTCCATAAACCAGAACCTTATGAAAGTCGCAGTCTTCGTTTTTCAATACGATCTCTATAGATGAGCAATCTGTGTCATGCTTGACTGCAAACGCTGGTTGGAGGAATAAGACAAGAAAGCATAAAACTGCTAATCTCATTTTTGTTAGTTTCTTTGCAACAGTTAAAAAAGCTGATTAAAATGCTCCTTTTATTTTTTATGACTATTAGTTAGGCATGTTTGGTGGTATCAGAAAGCTTTTTTCTTCCGATGAGCAAGAACTAAGGCTGGAAGCAGCAAGGGATTTCGTCAAAACGAACATGGGAAACAGCCTTCTCTTTGCACATGAAAAGTTGAAGGCAGAAATGAAAAAGACGATGGTGGAGTACACGACTCTTAAGAAAATGTATTCTGACCTTGCGTCTCAAGACAGCAAGCAAGACTATCCGAATTCTGTAAAAGCAAAGCTGTGTAAAAGGGCAATAGATTCGCTTAGCATTTCTGAACCTGAAATTGATTACGAAAGTATAATGAGCTTCATCCAGATGTCAGAAGAAAGAATAAAAGTCATAGGCACTATCGGCTACAAAGAAATGATACATCTTTACTCATTCAAAGATGATATGCAAAAAATCGCTGCACAGACAAAAATCCTCATCAATTCTTTGAATTCTTTAGCAGAGGGGCTGGAAAAGAGCGTTGTCAAGAAAACCAATATAGCTGAACAATCTATACAAAAAATTGAAAACAACAAAAGGCTTCATGAAGAATTTGAGTCTTCTTTGGTCTTAATGGACGAAGCGATAAAGGAGAAAAAGAAGTTACTTGAAAACAAAGTCAAATCATTGAAAGAATTTAACTCAATTGAAGAAGAGATGACAAATGTCTCCAGAGAGATACAAAACGCAGAAACTGGGATGAGGTTCCTGGACAGCAAGATAAGCGAAGAATTTTCAGGCGTTGAGAAAATATTTAAAAAATACAAACACATGAACAAGGAAAAGGGAATAATAAATGATTACATAAAGGACCCAACGAAAGCCTTTATTCTGTTAGACAAGGACTTGGAGATAAAAGATATCTTAGACAAGATTTTTGATGAAAGAAAAGAATTCGAGAACGACAAAAGATTTGAAAAGCTCGTCCAGTTGAGGCGTGATATGGACCTGCTAACTTCGTTTCGGGAACAATATTCAACTCATGAACAAAACAAGCTGGAATTGGAAGAAAAGATGCTGAAATTGTCTGCAGATGCAAGTGACAAGAGATACAAGATGGAGGAAATTTCAGATATGGAAAATGAAATAAAGACTGCTGAAAATGAGAAAGTTGCAAACGAAAGTAAAATGAAGACTCTCAGTATCTCAATAAAAAGTGATTTAGGGCGGCTATCCATACTTCTCAAGGATCTGACAGGAAAGAATGTTATTGTAGCTGCCTAGCGTACAGATAAGTAATTTAAAGATTCCCAGATTAGTTACAATAGTGGTTATATGATAAAATTTTCAATACCAATTATTTTTATCTTACTTATTTCAGCCTGCGTTTCGCAAACTCCAAATAACACGCAGCAGAACCCGTCAACGCCTGGCGTGAAAGAATTCAAGGTAACCATAGGCCACACGTTCTACAGCCCGAACGTCTTCACAGTCAACAAGGGTGACACTGTGAAATTTCTTGCAAACGCTGCCTCAGGAACGGGTACTGAAAGCGGTTTCGTCCATAACCATGGAATTACTATTGACGAATACAGCATCAATCAGGCCGTTACTATTGAAGATACGAACAACCCTGTCAT
>CAYJVV010000058.1:4156-5710 GCA_964373755.1 uncultured archaeon
GTTGCAGACAAGTCAGGACCTTTCAATATATATTGCAAAACCTGCCTGGACGGACCTTTCGGCACAAACCATCCTGCAATACAGGCTAAGCTCATTGTGAATGGGTAAATATGTATTCTGAAAGCAGATTCTATCTAGCCTTTTACCCAGCTCTCTTCCCATTCATCAAGGTCTTTATCTGAAAGCAACCTTTGCGGCTTTCTTTTTGCTTGTTTATCTTTGAAATTTCTGAGCCATGTAAGGCCAATTAGCAAACCAGCAATAAGTCCAGCTATGTGTGCAATATTTGCTATATCTGATGGATAGAAAACACCTAGTATATCTAAAATTCCCCAAACCATTGCGGCAACTATGAGAGGCATCGGAACGCCTAATGCAAACACAACCATCTTAGGGCGCAGTGCAACTAGTGTGCCGATCACTCCAAAGATTGCACCGCTTGCACCAAGGGAATTTGGATAAAAGAATGCTGCAGCAATACTCGCTATTATACCTGTTGTGAAAAATACTGTCAGGAATTTGTTTCTGCCTATACTGCTCTCCAGAGCAAGTCCGAAGAAGAACAGAGCTATCATGTTATAGCCTAAGTGCAACAAATCTGCGTGAAGGAAGACAGAAGTAACCAATTGATATGGTCTTGAAAATCCTGATAAAGCAAAATCTTCAGTTATCTGCGGGGAAACATTTTGTAAAATAAAAATAAATGAGATGATTGCAATCAAACTAATAGAATATCTCATATATTATTTACCTACAAACAATTTCAGAAGCAACGGTGTTATTATTATTGTCAGGATAATTGCGAAGATGACTGAAGTGTAAATATCCTTGGTTATTACACCGAGCAATAAAGCTATCTGCGCTATGACTATGTTTGAATCGCCCCGTGGAACCATCATGATGCTCATCAGGCGCAAGTTAGTTCCGCGAACGCCGAAGAATCTGCTAAACAGACCAGCACCTATTATTTTCCCGAAGGTTGCTGCTGCAAGAAGTAATATGACAAACAGCGGATTCACGCCTTGCAACGTCAGCAGCGAACCGATGATGGCGAAGAACACAGGCAAAATGAAACCGTAAGCAAGCACATTTACTTTGGGCACAATAATGCTTTCGGTGAACTTGCTTTTAGATATTGCTATACCAGCCACAAAAGCGCCTGTTGCGAAGCCTAAACTGATGTTTTCTGTAAACACGGATACAATAAACATTATTGACAGAGGCAAGGAGAATAGTATCTGCTCGTTGCGGAAAAGTCCGCCGATATTTAGTACTTTGTTAAAGACCCTTGTACCTGCAGTGAGTATAACAAGGTAAAAACCAATGCTGACAAGAAACAGCTTGAATATGTCTCCGTAGGGCACAGTACTATTTGCGATGAAAAGCGTGAAAAAAGAAAGGGAAAGTATACCAACTACATCGTCAGCAACGCTTGTCGAAACAATCAACCTGCCTATCGAAGTTTTGAACTTGCCGAGCTTCATCAGCATGATAAAGACTGTGCCGTTGCTTGTTGATATCAGCACGATTCCCGTGATTATTGCGGTGAGCACG
>CAYJVV010000059.1:0-5497 GCA_964373755.1 uncultured archaeon
CCCCACAAAAGTCCACAGTACCTGGGGCTTCTTGGCTTGGATCGGCTGTTGTGCCTTCGCCTGGATCGCCTTCACCTTCACCTGTATCTTGCGCATAAACTATCATTCCAAAACTAAACATTACAGTCAGAATTAACAGAAAAATCATTTTCTTGATCATTTTATCACTTTATTTTTCATTTCATTTTAATTTCATATTGGTTTTTTTCATTTCATATTGGTTTTTCTAGTTAGGGTTTCACGGTAATTATTGCGAACGGGGTTGGTTGGTTAAATGTTCCTGCGCTGTTCCAGAAGTCCTTGTCGCCGTACATATTCCACCAGAAAGGGTAATCTCCAGGCGTTGACGGCGCTGTAATGTTGAAATTCAAAATAACATATTCAAAAGGACTAACAGGGTATGGCAGATCAACGCTTGTTTTATCCCAGAAATTATAGGTTGGTGTCAGATAATAGTATTTCATGTTCTTCTGGATTCCAGCATCCAAAACATAAAGCGTGTTGTTAACATACTTGATAAGTCTAGGAGACGTATACGGCGTTTCTACCCGCTCCCATACAGCTCCGTTCCAATGAGCTACACCATCATATGATGTCCCGTTTACATTTCCAAAACCACTGGCATAAATATTATTTTCAGCAAGGAAATCAAAGTAATTAACATTGAAATTCGAAGCAGTAATTGTAGACCACGCACTTCCGTCCCATTTCGAAATTGGCCCTGCAGAAGAACCTGTGACTGCATAAATTGCATTAGGCGCAACAAACTTGAATCCTGGAGTAGTATATAGCGGCGTGCTTGACACTTCGCTCCATGTTGCTCCATTCCAGTGCGTAAGTGTGTATGTTAATGGTGCTACTAACGGTCCTGATAAATTAAGAACGTAAATATCGTTATCAGATACAACATGGAAATCATATCCGGCTGTATTGCCTGAAGTTATGTTATACCAACCGCCACCTATACCCCCTTTGATTATCGCAGTATAGGATACGTAGGTTGTGTAAACGTAGCACGGCCACCACCACCATATCGGATTGCAGCTTACTATTGTGACAGGAGCCGAATATTCGCCAACCGCGTATATTTCTGAAGGAGAAACGTACTGGATTTTGCCATAAATCTGTGATAAAGCAATTCCGCCGGTTTTCGGTACAACGTTCCATCGTGTGCCATCCCAACGAATAAGAGAGCTTACGTAGGCTTCATACGCAAAACCAGTTGGGGTAGTTAAACTGGCAAGGGCATTACTGAACGAATATATTTCATTCTCTGAAACAACATGGAAATCATTTACTGGTAATTGTGTTGTTTCCGTATATTGTGTGGTTGTAATGCTTCTCCAGTATGTTGGAGCCCATCCGAATGTAGGCGAATTGCCGCAGTTATTTCCTGGCCATGGATCGCAGTTTTTGAATGTCACAGAAACTGTTCTTGTTCTTCCTGCGCGCATGGTTGAAGGCACAACCCAGTTAACGAATTTGGCAGCCCTGATTGTCGGCTCTGTGCCTGTAGGAGGTGGCGGAGGCGCAAGACTAACACCTGATTGTGTAACAACCAATGTAGTTTGTGCAAGAATCCTTGTTGATGAATCGTTTGCATTTTCATAAATTCTCAATATGTATTTTCCAGGCGCGAAATTAATGTCGCATACAAACTGGCCAGCTGGGCAAATTCTTGCTTCCCACCGCTGGATTGATTCATAAGCCCTGACACCTGCAGCTGGATAGCCTGAAGCTGTCCAGTTAATATTTGCCGGGCAAGCAGCAGCGAATGGTACTGTGCAAGCATCGTTACTCACAACGATAGAAACCCCTGGGATAGCTTTAGGTGTTACATTGATCTCGCTTCCAGGAACATTTGGCATTGGATTGACAGTAATTAATTTAGTCAGATAATTATTGGCATAGTTTGTATCACCGTTCGGGAATGCAGGAGGAGAAACAATTTTGTATGGATCAGCCCTGAAACGGATCAAGTGCGTGCATGGCGGCAAAAACCCGGCGCATGTGGCGATCCATTTTATAGTTACTGTAGTTGATTCACCCGGTCTAAGAAGGAACATACTAAAAGAAGGATCGCCTATGTATGCATTGCAGTTATTACTGAATCCCCAGCAGGCAGGGTTGTCATTATTATAATCAACCATTAGGTCGCCTGAAAAAGTTCCAGATATAAAACCGGTTCCTATATTTCTGACAACAGCATTAACAGTGACTTCCTGGCCTTCTACCAAATCCCCGACTACATTAAGGCTTTCAACTGCATTGTCAACAGGGCCGGACGGAGGCGGAGATCCTGTACCAGTACCGGTTCCTGTGCCAGTACCAGTACCGGTTCCAACATTTCCTAGGCTATCTGTTGATGTTGCGTAATATGTATGCGTGCTGCCGGCCAAATAAGGGCCTCCTAAGAACGTGCAAGGCGATCCTGTGCAGACACTGGCTGAACTGCCATCGACAAATATATTTACATTCCTTATTCCATCGACGTCAGTTGATGTTGCTGTGAAAAAAACCAGCGTCAGAGATCCTATTTCAAGGGGCGTGTATGTAACAGTAACTGCAGGCCCTACGCTGTCGCTGAAGGCTAATGTAGCTTGCAAAGACATTACAAATACTAATAAAAACAATTTTTTCGCTATTTTCATCTTTATCTAAAAGATACTTGTGCTGAGGCTGTATATAAAAATTTTTAGAGAGAATTTCAACATCAATGGAGTTACATTTTATCTAAGATGTTAACCTTACACAAATTCAAGTTAGTTGTTTTTGTAAGGTTAACTAATTGTTTGCTTTCTCCAGTGCTTTCAGCAACGGTTTGTACAAAGCGATACGCCTTTTTGAGACATGCAGCCCACCAGCCAGTTCTTCTATATCTGTATTTTTTGCCCTGAATCTTCTTGGCATGCTGTACTTCACAAAATTGTGTCTTGTTTTCTTCTTGCTGAGCGCTACGCCAAAGACGCCAAGTGCGTTGGCGTATTTCTGCAGGCTCCATGACTGCCTTCTGATTATGCGAGAGTAGAATATATCCGCCTTCGAGAGCCAGTCATATGCTTGGGCTATCTCCTCAATCTCGCTATACTCATTCTGTATGTTTTCCTCAAGCCATGCAAAGACAATTTCTGGCCGCTCGCTGTTTTGAATTGCTATTGCCGCGCTCTCAATATTTGTTGCTTTCAATATGAGTCGCACGGTCTCAAATATATTGTCTTCTTTTCTCCTGTCGCCCAAACCGTCTACGCCTTTCGATGTTAATTCTGGTCTCAAGGTTTCTAAATCCATTAAAGCTGCCCTCATATCCCCATTGCTTGTTCTGCACAGCTGTTTTATCGCATTTTCTTCATATTTTATCCTTTCAGTCTCGCATACGAGTTTGAGGAAGTGTGCTATCTCGTCGCTGCGCAGTTTCTGTAATTTAACCGTCTTGCAATAATTGCGCAATGTAACGAGTTTTCTGTCGTAAGGGTTTGACGCAATCAGTATAACTGGAAACTGGCTTGATTTTATCAGCTCAACAACGTGTTTTGAAGAATCGATCTGCTCCAGGTCGTCAATGAGCAATATCTTTCCCTTCGAAAACAGGCTCTTCTGCTGCGCAGCTTTCAGCACTGAATCCTTCAATACTTCGGGCTGATCATTAGCGTGTCTTTCAAGAAGTTCTAAGCCGAGTTGTTTCGCAATTAGCTTTACAACAAGGGTTTTTCCAATACCAACGGGGCCGTAAATCATCAGAGCGCCCTTTTTCCAGCTTTTTATCCATTGCAATATCTCTGCGGTTTGCTGTTTATTGCCGACAAACTCTTTCAGCGACTTTGGCTCATATTTATGGAGGAGCATAGAACTCAGCTGGTGCTTCTTTCTTTGATGAAGGATTTATAAATAATGTATACTTTTAATCAGCTGATAATATGGATCTGACAGCTGTAATTAAAAAAGGGGAAAGGCAATTTGTCGCTTTATGTCCTGAATTAGATGTAGTCAGCCAAGGCTATACTATTGAAGAAGCTTTGAAGAATCTAAAGGAGGCAGTCGAATTGTATATAGAAGAAATGGGAATTCCAGAAGGCGTGAAGGAAAGTGATACAATAATAGTTAGATTTGATGTAAAACAACATGCAAAAACTTCCCGTGTTATCAGGTAAAGATGTTGTCAAGGCTCTTTCTAAAGCAGGTTTTCAAATCGCCAGACAGAAGGGAAGTCACATCATTTTGATTAAAACAACCGAACTTGGTAAAAGGCAGTTGTGGTTCCAAATCACAAAGAAGTAGACAAAGGTACTCTTCTGGAAATTATTCGCCAGTCTGGAATGACACGAGAAGAATTTTTAACATTATTAAACTAATATCATATAGTCGCTATGAAAATTTAAGGATTCGATGCATATTATTAGCATGAGAAAAAGAGCCGAGATCTATCGTTGCGGCAGATGTGAAGTGGCGTTTTCGAACATTTATGCCTTGAGGCGCCACAGCAAGAAGCATACAGACAACTTAGCTGAAATAAGGCTCCTTCAGCAAGGTCACCTACCTCTTGAAACAAAGATGGGAAGCGGCTTCCGCGGCAAGAACAAGATCATTGTTGCCTAAGCTGCTTGCGGAACATAACCCGGATAAGCTTTTCCTTTAACAAAATCTTTTCCTTTTCTAATTGCAGCCTTTGTTGCTGATTTTGCCAATCTACCTAAAGGTTTATAGAAAGGCTCTGAATGTGCATCCTGTATGAAAGCAGCATAGCCTTCTCCTGAAGGTCCGTTGTAAGGCGCCCAATCTGCAACTTCTCCAAGTGCCCAAGCCTTTGGATAAGGATTGGTTCTTTTAATCAGTTCTGCTTTTTCCTTTTTGCCAAGAATTTTTGCAGTTTTGTGCATGGCATAAGTAGTAATTGACTCCATTACAGAGACGCCATCTTCATTAATATCCTCGCCTTTTGCTACCCTCGATGACTGGGCATGCACAAGCTCGTGTCCTGTAGTAAGTTTTGCTATTTTATAGACAATTTCTTTTGCCCATTCTTTTCCTTTATCATACATTTGCATAGCTCTTTCCACCCAAAGAGGAATATCTTTGTTGACAGCTACGTATTCTACTTCTCCATCTTTCCTGATACCAGTTTGTCCAAGAACACCTTTCAGCAAAGATGCAAGATAGATAGGCTTTCTCATGGCGTCATAATTAGGATGTCTTAATCCAGCAACCTGTGTAAGAGTAGGAGCTTCAGCTATAGCTTCGGCTCTACCATCCCTTATTCCTCTAAACAACTCTTCATGCAATTCTGCTGTTACTGACATATTATCAAATAAGGTATGCAGCCTGACTTCTTAAAGCTAGCCCTTTTTAAGCGTTTTTTAATTGCAAATACAGATAATAATTATGAAAAACATAAAGCTCGAGACTGCAACATTCGCTGCAGGCTGCTTCTGGGGCGTGGAAGAAGCATTTCGCACAGTCAAAGGTGTCAAATCAACCGCTGTCGGTTACACAGGCGGCACAA
>CAYJVV010000060.1:0-5447 GCA_964373755.1 uncultured archaeon
CTATCAACATTTTTGTTTACTGGACATTCCTGACATTATTGTGAAATGACGCTTCCATTCCGAATTGCATCAAAAATTGTTAACCTGTAATGTAAGCGTAATGTATGGCAGGTCACCGTTTCTTTTATTTCAGGCTATCAAATTAGTTCATCTAGCTTCTAATTCCTGTTTCTTGAGCTCTTCGTCAACAGCCTTGCTTGTCACTAGGTTGTTGATTTCTATCAACTTCTTTACTATAGGGTTGTCTGTGTTGAGCTTGTAGAGCTTTGCACGGCCTACCGTCTTGTTTCCTTAACTATGCCTTTGTCAACAAGCTTGAAGAAAAATGAGTGTTTTGGGCATCCGCTTTCCTTTGCTATGTCTGATAATGAGTAGTCAAATTCCCTGTACGTCATCAGAAAGTCTAGTACTTTGATTAAAGGCGAGCTTCCAAAAACTTCTACGAATTCAGTTATGTCTTTCATATAAGTCTCGCCCCATTTTTCAATATATCTTTTACAAGAGGATCTCTCTTGTTTCTGTAAAATGACCGTGCATCGAAGAAATGCTCCTCTACTTTCTTATTGTACTGCTTCTCAATTTTCTTGAAAACTTTTCTTACACGCTCCTTGCTGAAGCCCTGCGGCACAAGCAGGGCAATATCAATATCTGACTTCTCACTGTACACCATCTTTGAGTACGAGCCGAAAAGCCACACTTCAAGGCCTTTGGTGGTTGAAAGCTCATCAATTATATCAGCTAATAAAAGATAAACATCCAGCGGCAGATTTCTCAGCTGCTTGTGGTGCGATGAGGCAATTGCTATAATCTGCTCGGCAAACTGATTTTCAAGGTTAACAGAATAAAGACCCTTGTCTTTTTTAATGATGCCAGAACTGACAAGCCTGGAAAGCGCACTGTCCAAAGGCACGTTGTGCATTCTCGTCTTATCTTTTATTTCCTTTCTTCTGAATCTCGAGCCAGGAGACAGGGCAAAAAGAGCAATCACCTTGAAAGACCCGCTGTCAAATATCTGGCTGATCATTTTGCATCACCCAGAAGCTTCCTGATACGCTCCATGTAAGGGTTGACCGTTTCCAAAAGGAACTCTTCTGACATTTTCTGGAAGCGCTCTTTCATGAACGCCGTGCCTGTATAGTACTGGGCTTTTGTGCGCTGCCCTTTGGCTTCTGCCAAGTCATTTGCCAAGGAAATAAATTCCCTATAGCCATTCTCGATAAGTCTCGTCACTTCCCTGTTCTTTATCAGTGCTCTAAGAACTTTTATCGTAGTTGCGTGCACCTCAAGCTCCATTTTGAGCATGAATTTCTTTGCTATAAGCAGTTTTGTGATGTCGTGCATGGCATAGTAGCCAGAAATAATGCTCCAGCGGGGGAACGTCTTTATCGTGGCTTTGCAGTGCTCAAGATTGTCTTTTGACGAGTTCTCAAAGAAGTTTACGTAGCGTTCAACTTCTAATTCTCTTATTTTGCTCACCTTACCCTCCTTCATGAGCGTTTCTATAAGTACCATTTTATACCACTTTATTGGTATAATAGTGTAGAAAGCTTAAATACTTTACCATTTTTTTGGTATTTTATCTTAGATTCATTGAAAACGCACGACTTTAGCCGTGGGATATAAGGAAGATGTGATATACCATAAATTTACTACTTCTCTTTACCAGATGGAATCCAGCCATTTTAACTAGTATACGACCTTCTCCGGCCACCTTCCTTCTCCGTATCTTTGATGGCAGGCCACTATTTTTTATTTTTGTAATGATACGACTTTTATGAATTAGCACATCAACAGATAGATCCTCAAAGGCAGGTAAATTATGTTGTTCTTCAGTTCAAGATGATTCTTTGTTACCATGATGCCGAAGGGCGACTTGTATTTCTTCATAAAATCCAGCATAGTTTTGCTATGAGAATCATCTGTCTTGCCGCGGAACTTGACCTCTATTGGTATCGGAACGCCGGAATAATCAAGCACTATATCTATTTCCCCGCTGTTGGACCAGTAGAATATATCTGCCGTCTGCCTCTCGCTTAGGAAGAATTTCAGCCTTTTTGTGTGATCGAAAACCAGAGTTTCGGCGACAATGCCAAGTTCTGTGGAATCTTTTAGAAGGGACTCGTTCATCATCCCAACAACACTATTTCTCATGCCAACGTCGCTGATGTAATACTTCTTTTCTTTGCGGGCCTGTTTGGTGACGCTCCTGGAATAAAAATTTGATTTTGTTATCAGGAATGCATCTTCTAAATAGTCTAAATCAGAGATGATCGTAGGCCTTTCAACACCAAGATTCTTTGATATGCCCTGGTAGGTGACTTTGCTTCCTGATTTAGACGCTATAATTGCAAAAAGATACCTCAAAATGCCTATGTTCCTCACTTTGTAGCGTTCTATGATATCCAGAACCGATTTCGAGAGTATTGTATCCTTAAGCTCAGAAGAACATGCGTTGTAATCATTGTTTTCAAGAAGCTCAGGATAGCCGCCCTTTATCATAAAGCTTTGCAGGACTAGTTCTATTTCCTGCTCTTTCTTGACAAGATCATAAGACATGTCATTTATGGCTTTCCACAAATGCTCAGGATTCTTTTTTGCGATGGCGATTCTAAGCGCTTCTCTTAGCGTTAGCCCCATAGCATTGTAGTCCCTATTCTTGATGTTATGATTTAGAACATCCACAAACTTCAAAGGCAATATGATTCTCTCGTATATACGACCAACTAAGAAAGTGGCACCTTTCTTGATAAGCATGCTCGAAGAGCCGGAAATTACGAATTTGATGTTATACTTGTAATCATACCATGATTTCATCTTCTTTTGCCAATCTTCCACGTACTGAATTTCGTCCAGAAAGATGTAGACCTTTTCCGACAGCTTGGAAGGGGCTTCCTTTAGCACGTATTTCATGTAAACGTCTATGATGTCTTTCAGGGGCTCATCAGAGTTCTTGACCAAGTAATCGTTATCCATAGAAACATAAAGAATGCGCTTTGCCGGTGTGCCTTCTTTGATTAGCTGATCGATTAACTGGAACATTATTGTTGTTTTGCCTACCCTTCTAGGTCCTACGATAGAAGTTATTTTTTCTGACTTTAACTGATCAACCAGTGTAAAAAAATCCCTTCTTTTAAACTCCTTGACCCTGCTCTTTGGAGTTTCGCCGCTCTCCCAGTGCAGGTTAAACTCGTTTATGAGTACCCTTAGAATTTCTTGCTCGTCCATAGGCATTATAATGTACAGAACGTATTTAAATTAATGTATAGTATACTATACAACATATGCCTATTTTGTGTATAGTATGATATACAGTCCTATAGAACGTACTTGTAATGCGCCAGTAAGGCAAGGCAGGTCACTGCTTCTTATTTTTTCCTGAAACCCAGCGCTACAGAATTAATGCAATATCTCTGCCCTGTAGGCTCCGGGCCATCGTCGAACAAATGGCCAAGATGGCCGCCGCACTTCGCGCAGACAACCTCGATGCGGCGCATCCAAAAGACCGAAGTTGCCAAGGCAACTTCAATGTGCTTATGGCTCTTGTCTTCCTTGAGCTTCACTGCGCTGCTCACAACATCATAGAAACTCGGCCAGCCGCTGCCTGAGTCGAATTTTGTATCGCTGGAAAAAAGCGGCCAGCCGCAGCCGGCGCAGACATACATGCCTTTCTCCTTATTGTGAAGCAGCTTGCCTGTGAAGGCAGGTTCGGTTCCTTTCTCCCTCAGTATTCTGTACTGCTCAGGAGTCAGCTTCTTTTTCCAATCAGACAACGTTAACAGGCGTTCTTTGGCTGCCCAGCTTAGCGTCTTTTTCCGGTATGGCTTTTTCATAAGCATCTGCCTTTAAATATCGGTTTTTACAATATTTAATCATGAATACGCCTTTAACGGTTTGGGGGCTTGTTCTGCTTATAGTATTCGCCGGAGCGCACTACCTCTCCGCAAGCTACAGCGCACAGTGGCTTTGGGTGGCTGTTGCTGTAATTATAATTCTTCTAAATGTCTGGGTCGGCAAGCAGATGAAGGGAGCGCCGAAAGGCTCCGAAGCAACATGGATGTCGCTGGCCGCTTTCGGCTTCATAACCACGCTTTTGGTCGCGGGGCGCGTTGTGCCTGTTGACCTTTCCTGGCTGATGTCGCTGTGGCTGCTGCTCCTTGGCGCAGGCATATACGCAGAGGGCCATGCGCGCAACAACCACGCCCATGTGTTTGGCGGCCTGGTTATGGCAGTGTCATCCTTGTTCGTGCCAGGCTTCGGTAGCTGGTACTTCATGGCAGGCGCCCTCTTTCTGGGATTGTTTGGCCTTATAACCGGGCTCGTTGCGAAAAAGGGCTGAATAGCAGCTAAGAGTTCTGTTAGGTCTTCTTTTTACATGCAAGCTAGCTTTTATTCTTAAAAACACAATAGTTTTCTATGGTCATTGTGAAGCGCGGCTCGCAATGGATTTTGTACACACGCGACAGAAAGAAAAGACTTGGCAAATTCAGGACGAAAAAGGACGCCTTAAAGAGGGAAAGGCAGATACAATTTTTCAAGCACATGAAAGGGAAGTGACTGACATGACGACTGGAGAGCAGATTTTGACTTTCACTACACTTCTCGTACTCTTTGCAATAGCAATCGCCGGGCACCGCGATTACATGAAAAATTATACAGACGAGTTCGCGCGTACGAATAGCGACTAGAAAGCAGGCTTTCTGGAATAATGCCGCTTCATAAAAACTGACTTCGCCTCGAAATATTTCCTGTGGCTGCCAAGGTTGCGCTTAAGGTCGGCGATCTGCAGGTTTATTTCTTCCAAAGATTTGTCGATATCCGCCAGCAATGTTTCCTTGTATTTTTCTATATCCCTTTTGCTAAGCGAATTGCCATTCTTCAGCATCCTGTCTATTTCATTCGATACAGCTCTTATGTTATCCTTCGCTTTGAGCAAAGACGGCCATGACATGATTATGATAGCGATTTTACTAAATTCCCAACAAATTTTTCTATTCTTTTTCTGCCATTTCTTATACAATCGGCGTCTCCGGCATGACAATCTTCAACCGGCCAGACTTCCACGTCATGATTAGAGGATATTTTTACCCCGTCAAATACGATTATTTTTGAAGCTTTTTTCAACACCTGACTGGATAACTTTCTTGGTTTCCGTTTAGAAATTTCTATTCCAATCTCTTTCATTACTTTTGGCACCGCCCTGTCATTGTATTCCTGATAATTTGTACCAGCGCTTTGCGCAATAAAGCCTTTTGGGGCATTTTTATTGAATAGATCTTCTGCTATTCTGCTTCTGTACCTGTTTGCCCTGCACACAAACAGGACTATTTTCTTTTTCATAACCATGATTTAAAGCGGAAAGTAAATTCTACCCTTAGCACGAGTAACGTTCCATCTTAATGTGCTACAAGGAAAGAAACGATACAAGAAAGAACAAAGTTCTTTCTGTA
>CAYJVV010000061.1:0-5435 GCA_964373755.1 uncultured archaeon
AAAAAAACAACCTAATCGTATATTCAAACAATGGAAAAATCTCAAGAAAAAAACTGAAAACTTGACTGAAAATAAAGCAGAAATCATAATTTCTGAGATGGAGGAAAAATTTGTTAAAAATATTTTGATTGAAAGGCTTGAGAATTTTGACATGAATTCATTAAGAAATGTTTCAAAAATTTTGTCAAATGAAGACAGAACAATTGTACTTTTTGGTGTTGCGGATAAAATTTATGTTTTTGGCTCTGCAGGAAAGAATTCACAAATAAATATTGGACATATAGTTGCAAGGGTTTGCGATGAACTTGAAGGCAAAGGCGGCGGCACTCAGAATCTTGCTCAAGGAATAGGAAAAGATATGAGTAAATTGGATCATGTGATAGAAAAACTAAGAAAGGAATTAATATGAAAAGAAAAGCACCTTTTGGACTTTTCATTAAAGAAAATCCAGAGGATGAGGAAATAAGTCCAACTAAGTCTAAAAAAAGGGCTAGAAGACTATCCGATAGACAAATACTCAAGGAATTAAGCCGCATTTTAAGTGTAAGTGAGAATGATATCCCAAAGGCACTTGAAAGATTCAAAAAAGAAATTGAAGAAATCGAAAAAGGAATTCTTTAAATTGTCAGATCAGGTTGCTGAGGATTAATAAATGTGCATTCAATTGGGGTGGCTATCAAAGATTTGCACAATGTGTCTACAATATTTTCTTGAGTAACGTTTTTTACTTCGACGGCTCCATCAAGGTTGCTGATTGATACGAGGTCGTCTGTGCTTTGTATTTTCACAACTATAAGTTGAGTTTCACCATTAGCTGTTGTCATTGCACTTGGTAAGTCGTTAATATAGGATGGCACTGTATTGCTGTAATAGAATTTCAAAAAGGTATATCCGTTTTGTACGTAAACAGACTCTGTGTATGGGTCTACTTCTCCATCGACAACTGGTGATGCAAGCGGTTTGAATTCCTGTTGCGTGACAGAGCCTGTTATACCTGTCACAACGAAAGCTATTGAAGAAAAGGCGAACGTAAGGACTATTGCAAGCACCATCAAACGTTTCTTTGTTTCCCGCTTCATGATTATCAGCCCATCATATTTTTCTTAACAATTTGTGGAGGACCACTGTCTAAAGACAGTGGCATCTTGAAATTTATTAAGCCACTAGTGTATTACTGCAGTGGTTCTTACATCCCGAATTCCACTCAACTGCCGTTTTAAAACGGTGGAATTCGAGGATTTAAATAATAGCCCCGGCAGGATTCGAACCTGCGTCCACTGCTTTCCTCAAACTCTTCCCTCTTGATTGAACTTTTGGAAAAGTTCACCAGAGGCAGTTATGCTTGACCACTACACAACGGGGCTTTAATATTTATTAAATTTTTAACTTCTGATGTCTTCAAGAGTTTAATGCGTTCTTTGAGTTTCATTTTAGGTTTATAATATCCTTTCTTTTTCCAAAAAAGATATTTAGTTAAATGTACAGGATTAGAACTGCCTATTTCTTTCATCCACTTTTCAAGATTTTCTTTTCCTGAAATATGATAATAAGTTAATTTTCCTTTTTTGTTAAAACCTCTACTGTTATCTTCTGTCCATTTTCCATACTGGAATCCAAGATTAGTAAGCATCACAGAAATAAATTCAGAGAATTCTGAAGGTGAAAGTGCAATTTGAATTCTAGGATAGTAATTAACTGATTTTGTTTGCTTAGAAAATTTCAATGAGCCATCAGTATCGAAAACGCCTCTTAGAATTAATTTAAAAGCGCTTTTTTTCATTAATTTTTTTGGTATTTTATAGTTCTTTTGGCCTCTCGAAAATCCAACTCCTAAAAGTTTAGAAATAGCTTCTTTTGATTCAAGTGAAATATAACATGCATGTTTGTTTTTTTGAAAGTAAAGTTTAGGGGTTATTTCAAATATATTTTTTAACAGCTTGGCAACATAATATTTATAGTACATTCCATCTTCTAAACTACCAGATATAATTAATTTATTACTTGTTTTATGTACGTATCCGTCTCCGATAATAATTCCTATTAATTCAACTAAATTGTTTGATATTTTCATCTCATAACTATTTAGAATTATTTATTTAAACAGACGGGGCTATAGATTAAGCTTAGTTGTAAAAACTCTTTTAAAAGAATTAAACCTCAGAAATCGTCCTGAAGTAACTTTATGCCTTTTTGAGTTATTACATAGCATGTAGAGCCAATAGGACTGATTGATGTCAATAGTTTTTTGTTAACAAGATTTCTTGCTGCGCTTTCAACGGTTGAAACACTTCCTCCACCGCTTCCATTTAGCATTTTTATTAATTCAGGTTTTGTGAGAAGTTGACTATCGGCAACTATTTTCAGAATCTTTTTTTCTAATTGATTCAACATATTTACCCCTTACATAGCCATTGCGGTCATAACTTTTTTTGCGCCTGCTTTTGTTGTCATTATTTCTGCAAGCTTCAATGCAAAATCCATCGCAGTCCCAGGCGATCTGGACGTTATAATGTTTCTGTCTACCACAACCTTTGCGTCCCTCGGGCGCGGAAGCTGTGATTCCATGCCTGGATAGATTGTAGCTATTTTGCCCTCAAGAACGCCCGCCTTTGCTAGCACAGCTGGTGCGGCGCATATGGCTGCTATAATCCTGTTATTCTTGTTGAAGTTTTGCACTAGCTTCAGCACATTAGTGCTGTTCATGAGGTTCTTGTAACCAGGACCGCCAGGAAGGATAAGGGCGTCAAAGCTGTCTGCATTGACGTCAGTAAGCTTGCTATCTGTCATTATTCTGACTTTATGGGCGCCTTCGACAACGGTAGAAATTAAACCAGAAGTGGTGACTTCTACACCGGCGCGGCGCAATATGTCTATAGTTGTAAACGCCTCGATTTCTTCGAAACCATCGGCCATAATTACTAAGGCTTTCATGAGAGCCTCTTAGCCAATCCTAGAATTTAAATGTTTGTATGTAGTAGAATATAATCCGTGATAAGATGGCTGTAATAGGATTCAACATAAACGCGATAGATGCAAAAGTAGATTCGACTGCCGAAAGGAAAGGTAACGTTAATGTAAATTCTTCTCCTATCATACTTTCTATTGAAAAAAAAGATGTAGATTTTCCTTGGGCAAAAGATGTAGTGGCTATAAATTTCAAGTTTGAGACTAAATATGAACCGAAAGTGGGTTGGATAAACATGGAAGGCGAAGTGCTTTACACATCTGACAACCCTAAGGAAATGATTGCAAGGTGGAAAAAAGAGAAAAAGATGGACGACAATATTGCCATCGATGTTCTAAACACCATTTTCAGGAGATGCCTTGCTAAAGCCATTGAAGTAGCAGCAGAACTCCGCTTGCCACCGCCTATTTCTTTCCCGATAGTGAAGCTCAAAGACCAGGAAGAGTATATAGGGTAAAAATGCTGGTAAGAGAAAAAATATATGGACATTAGGCTTGGAAAAAATGTAGAATTTGAGTTAAAAGAAGCCATGAGAAAAGTTCACAAATAGCTTTTTATTCTCTAAAATAGAAAATTAAACTATGTGTATGGGATGTACGCCAAAAGGTATAATGGCTTGTGTCTTTGCATCAATTGCGCTGCTTCTAATTGTATCTGCAGCGGGCTGGCAATGGGCTAATCCAGGTCTAAGTACAGACTGGATGTCAACTGGGAAAAACTTTCTCAAATACGCAGTAGGATTTTTCTTCCTTGGCCTAGCTAAATGGCAGATGCACGAAGGCATGCAGGCACATACGGCAGCCGGAAAGAAAAAGAAGTGAGTTTCTTTTGTTTTTTCTTCTAACTTTTCTTCTTTTCATCTCGCGGAAGCATTTTCGGCCGAGTAGTTATTCTTTGCGCTGTAGGTGCTTTTTATAATAAGAAACTATAATACCAAAAAAATGGACAAGAAATTTCTTCCTCGCTGGTTTACTGTCTGGTTTTATATTTCAACCGCTGTTTTATTTGCAGCAGGCCTTGTGAATGAACTGGCTGGGGGCCAAGCTGAGGGATTTAATCCTTTGGGTGCGGCAGTGGGCGTTTTCGCCATGTATCTTCTAACTCTCTTTGTTTGGCGATACCGCGCCATTTTCTCTGCATTCGTGACGAAGATTCCATTGCCGATTATCCTGCAGTCCGTTTTAGTTGGATGGTTTTTTTCTCAGGTTGATGAACTTATTAATTTTCCCTTTAATCCTCTTTTTCCAAGTGCTACGCTATGGCAGGATCTTGTATTTTCTTCGCTGGCGTATATACCAGGGCACGTCGGATGGTTCTGGGTGCTTCGCCGCTATGCGTTTACGCCGGCACAGGCGCTTATGACCGGGGGCCTTTCTCTGGGCCTCTTCGAAATGTTTAGTAATGGAGCAGCGGGATTACCGGCGTTATTCATTTTGCCGTTTGTTATCATGGTTCACGGACCGCACATGGTAATGCCGAAACTCGGGCTGGGCTCCGCACTTACCTACGAGGGTCAAAAGGAGACGCGGTGGAAATATCTTCTTGGCATTATTTTTCCTGCACTGGGGGTTGGATTTGGAATTGGCGTGGCGTTTATAGTTTCTGCCATTAATATAATATAGTACCTGGCTTTAACCCTCACAAATGGCGGTTGAGGTTACTATATTCTTCAATACATACTTCTTGTTACTGCTATTCGGATCTATATGTTGAAGAAATTCTTTGCCTTTCTTCCCTCACATAAGAAGTATCTTCTCTGATATATAGATATACATATAATTAAACGATACTAGCTTTATTGAACTATAGTTTCCAGAAAATATTTGAAATTCCGAAAATCGTTTTCATCTCTCACATAAGAAGATCTATTCGTCTGGTTCTTTTGCTTCTTCGATTTCTTTCTGTATATCTTTTTCTTCTTTCTGTTCTTTTTCTTCAGCGGATGGTTTTTCTTTGCGCGCCATGTCTAACATAAGAAGGTCGTCAAAATCCTTGGCAATGCGCCTTGTTTTGCGGAAGAAGCTTTTTGTTGCGCTCTCTGCTTTATCTAATAAGCGGTTTACTGTGTTATTCGTAAGCATATAGCCCTTTAGAAAGCCTGTTTGCGTGGGTATTTTTACAAATTCAACAAGACCTAAAGATCGCCATTTTCTTATTTCTTCATACGTCTGCGATGCTGAAACGCTTAGTATCTGCGCCATCTGCTCGATGCTCAATGGCATATTTTCTTTCTTGTACTTGAGCATTTCTAGCAATAGTTTGGCGTGATTTGCCCGGCTTTCTTTGCGCTTTAGACCTAATCTACGGACCAAAACATCGGCTAAATCCTGCGCTGTAAGGTCGCTTTTGTGGTCTGGCGGGCTCACGCGCTGGAAGACAATATCACTTAGCTTCTTTTTCGGCATTTAAACACCATCATAATTTGGTTGGAGTAACGTTACGATATACCCTGGTTTGCCTATCTTTGATG
>CAYJVV010000062.1:0-1446 GCA_964373755.1 uncultured archaeon
TAAAGAAAATAGGTTTTGGATTAGCAACTGTTGGTTTGGCTTATTCTCTACAGCAGCCTGCAAAAGAGTCCTATGAAGCGTCTTTTCAGGGAACTCAAGGATATACAACGCATTTAGTTAAACCGAATTTACAAATTTTTGCAGACAATCCTAATCCTGTAGCAGTTCAGCAAATAATGGCAAATTTGGAAAAGGTTCCAGATGGAATTCAAAAAGCTGGAAATGAATTCGGTGCGACTGTGATTATATTTGATTCTAAAAAGTACGCTGCTCTTGATTATCCTGGTTCTATTGGTGTAGTATTAAAAGAAAGTGAACAGTTTTACAGAATTTTGAAAAAATTAAGGAAAGAAATGGATCATGGAAGCAAAACAGTCGGGTGTGACATTGCTAAAGAAATTTTGGAAACTCCGGGAATATACATTAAAGAATATAAAGAAATATGCGTTGACATTAATCAGCACCCAGAAATAAAACAGTGTATTGAGCTTCACGAATATGGTCACATGATAGATTTTTTGTATAGGTACTCACATAGTGATAATTTTACTAAAGTTCATGGAAAACTCATGAAAAGCAAGAGCTTTAAAAATTGGTATTACAGCTCAGCTCCTTCCAGTACAAAATGTTTCTACGACGAGTCAGAAGAAGATTGGCTGCATCCTCTCCAACTATTCGCATTTTTATTTGACCGTTATTATTATTCAGAAGAATCAAGGAATCGTTTGAAAATCGAATTTCCGGATGCTTACACGTATTTCAGGACATTTGAAAAGCGGCATGCAGTTCCTGTTAAGCATGAGCCAAAATAGGATTAGTTGCTGCCAATCTACTATCTTTTGCAAATTACTGACAAGACGATAAAAAGGCGACCTGTATGTACGATATGATAGAAATCCCTGCCCTAGACAAGAACGGCGAAGTAATTGTACCAGCTTTTCAGTTGAGCCGCTCTGTCAATGGCACAATGGAACGTGCAATTAATGTCTACAGAATGGCGCCCACACTTGCGCAGTTCATGCATGCTTATTCTGTGTCAGAAGCGATCAGAAAACGTGTAAATGAGCACGGTCGCAATGCAAAGGCAGAATGGTTTGCGGATTTTATTGATTACAAAGCAGTAAAGCCCAAAGGCAAAATAGTGCCTGAAAACTTTGTATACGCAGAAATAGTCCAAAGACCTGACAAAGTGTTTTTCGATAACAAACGCGGTGCTTATGGGTTGTGGGTCGCTGAAGGCGGAAATAGAATAGGTGTTGAGCTGCCTCCTGCTGGCTTTGTGATTCCTGATAAAGATGGCACACTGTACAATCCAGAAACAGGATTTCCTGTAAGAACAGTAAAAGACAGAGATGAGGCAATAAGAGAGCTTTCAAGAATGCCTCTCTTTCTCCCTCATCTTCCGGCATTATCATACTTCGTAAGATGGGATAAAAATCATCAAAG
>CAYJVV010000062.1:1456-5363 GCA_964373755.1 uncultured archaeon
AGAAACAGGATTGCCTGTTCTGACTGTGCCTATTTTCACTGTTACAGCTTTAAGAAGCTACGACGAAGTTTATGCTGAATCATTAAGAGAGCTGGAAAAAATCATGTCGCCAGAAGAAGCTGAAGATAGTGTTTCTACTTTCTATCGATACGCTGTAGTACCAGAAAATGTTGGGGTGTCGCCGATTTCCCGCGAAGCCAGAAGAACATGTGCCCACGGCCCGCTATCTCTGCGCGCAGACTGGTACAGCCCAGAAGCACGCCACCAGGATGCAGGATACCGGTTGGTGGCATAGACAGGCATACGAGGAGATCAGAATGGCAAGGAAAAAGACATGTTCTGTAATAGAAAAAATTTCAATGGCCGCTGCAAAAACACTTGCATTGTCGGCGCTTGCGATACAGGGAGCTTATGTTGCAAACAATATATATTATGTGTATTTTCCTTCTCCTGAAAGAGCAGCATTCAGGCGCGAATTCGGCATACCGATTCTCGGATACAGGTCTGATGTAGAGAATGGCGGCACCTTGGTAGAAGTGGTTGCTGCCCTTCGCAGGGAGCAGATGACTTCGCCCTTGGGAGCAAGCGCTGTAATTATAGAATCGGAAAATCCGCTGAAAAGAGATGTTTATTCTACTATGATAAATAACGTTCTCGACACAAATGGCCATTATTCTCCTTTAACACGCACGGTGTCCTGCAGTAAATCGGCTGGCAGCACATGGATACATGAAATAAAACATGCAAAATCCTTTGCCGTGGCAAGGCAGCATCCGGAATTCATAGCTCAATGGAAAGAGCTGGCAAAAGACGAGAAAGGAACTGGTTTTGATCTTTGGGAAGACATAGCAACAGTATGTGAAGTTGCGGAAATTTTTCCGGAAGCCTACAGAGGAGAAGATCCGTTCAGAGAGAAAACAAATACCAGGATAAAGGAAAGGCTTGAGCTTGTGCATAAATACGAATTGATACCAAGAGATTTTTTCGATTGTGTGGAAGCCTTAAGATTCTTCGCTCCAGAAAAACCAGACAAAGAAAGAGCAGAAGAGAAATACAGGTTTATACAAACATCACAACATTTTGTCGAAACACATCCTGATAGTGTCTACACAGGCTATATACGCAAATTAAGGGGAGATGAATTTTTCTATGAAGTGCATAACTCCGAAGGGTTGACGGAAGGCCCGCAGATTGCAATAAGGGAATACAGGGCAGGGCTGGGGGCAGCTTTTAAGGATGTTCACATTTATTATGCTATGCTCCGGAACCTGGGGGAAATATATCAAGCCTTGGGGGATTCCAGAAGAGTCGCAATCTATGATCGCGCTCTGAGGCTTTACAATGACAGGCTGAAAGGCAATGATTTGAGCCTTACTGAGCGGGGCGTAAATGATTTTCTGTCGTCAGTCGGGGAAATTCCAAAAAAGTAAATTGATGAATACGTGCTGAAAACCCGTTTATTCCGGTTTTCTTTATCACGAATACGCACCTGCCGAGAGAAAAAGAGATGAAATTATGAAATTGGTTAGAAGAATAGGCCTTGGCTTATCAGCTTTCAGCTTAGCATACGCATTAGGCGAGACAGTGCAACAGTACAGCACGCTACAAAACGTCGAGCCTATTGGAAGATATTCTACTCCTCATGTCGTTCCGGCATATAGAATAGATAAAAAGGACGCGGATCCACAACCTCTGACAAGTATTTTTGATGCCTTGGAAAACGTGCCCGATCCTATACAGCAAAGAGTTAATGATCTAGGCGGTACTGTCGTCATTTGCGACTCAATACCGCCGCATACAGATGAAGAAATAGAGGACATTAGAAATGTCGCAAATTCTATACCTATAACTTTCGAAGAAGATCTTCAGAAATTGCTTGACGATCTACTGAAGATAGCAGAAGGCGAGTATCGGCCGCTAAGAAAAGAGGCTTTTGTCAAGGCACCAAACACAGTTAAACCAGAGCTTCTAAATGAGCGAGCCCTGCACGAATATGGTCATATGGTAGATATTCTTCTTGGACTGTTTTCCCACTCCTACCCCTTTGCGCAATATTGGCCTGTCCAGGACGATGCTTTCGCTGGTACGTTCGCAAGGTTTTATCTTTCTGACAGATCCAGAAGAAATCTCAAAAGACACAGACCAGAATTTTATGCTTATTTTCTACAAATGGAAAAGAAATTTATCGGACAAAGACACTAACTCTACCGTTCATTTTATATCAAATCCAAATAACCTTTTTATTGCGCTTTCTACAAGTAATTCCAGAGAACGAGGTCGCTTAGTTAGACCTGCCTAAAGGTGTAGAAATGCCATTCAGTGCCGACACTCTGCATACGTTCGAACAAGCTGTTGAAGAGCTGAAAAGAAATCTGGCAGAATATAGACAGAGCTCAGGCGCAACAAAAGGGATTTTTGCCAGAAAGAAACTGGAAAAGGATAGAAAAGCGGCAGTCAGCAATTTTATCTCTGTTCTGGAAAGTCTCGGAGTTTCGGACTTCAAAGCAACTATGATAACGCATGATATAGAGGGCGGCAAAGACATGCGCAAATTGCGCGAGGAGTTCCTCCTCGCCCAAAGGCACAAAGAGCGCACTAGGTTCCTTCTCGAGACTCCGCCAAATCTCGAGGCGCTTGTCCAGATGGGATTGGAAATTAGAGAAAATAGCGGAGAGGAAGAAGCGAGAAAAAGAGTGTACGAAGAGCTGAAGAAAACAGGCAGGTACAGCCTAGGCGAGCTTGCCGTCCTGGAATCAGACATCATGTTTGAGGCAGACAGAAGGATAGTAGAGCGCCAAGGTATGGGGTCTCATGAGCCTGATGCACCTACTGACGAAGAATTGTTTGCGATCATCAGGGAAAACAGAATTGATGTGACAAAAATTGAAGGAGAACATCAGTTGCACGATGAGATGCGCAAGCGCTTTCCAAAATTAAGCGAAGGCACGATAAAGTCAGCGCTCAGGGATTTCTATGAAAGAGAAATAGACGATAAAAGATATAGGTGGATATTGAACGCACCGGAGCAAGATGACTTTTCATGGATCATGGATCAGAAAAACATCGATCCAAAAGACCCAGATGCAGCAATTTTGTTGGCAGAGGCAGCTAAGGGACGATACCCTGCAGTGCCGCATCATGAGATAGAGCAGGCAGTTAATGCCTTCTTAACGGCAAAAGAGAAGAGTACTGGAAGCGAAGTGCGGGAAAAGACATGGCCGCCGCAGGACGAGATTTTGGAAGCAATAGTTATCAGGAAAAATATAGACCTCAACAGCAGGCATGCTGCCTCTCTGCTTGTTTTTAACCTCAGGCATTTCTACCCAAATGAGGCGAGTGAAAAAATATTTAATGAGAAAGCATTCAAGGTTGTTGAATCATTCCTTAACAGGAAAGGTCGCAAAGTGGAAAGAACAAGGGAGCATTTGGAACTGGAGACAATTATCCGCATGCTCGAAAGGGAGGAGAATTAAATTTGGTTCAGACCAATAGTTTTTATTTTCTTCACATCTCGACAGCAAAAAAGCTGTAACAGGCGATAAAAGTTTCAAGTTCATTGAAAGCTATATATTACGCCCGAACTATAACTTAGCCAGAGAACTTGGAGAAGAATTAGATATGTTTAGCTAAGGGTGTACAGATGGCCACAAAAATAGAAGACATTAACGAACTTGGAGATTCTGGAGACGACGAAGAAACCACGGAGAAATTGCACTCTAAGAAGGAAGAAATTCTTGATTATACGATGACGCTCATAACAAAATTTGGTGAAGACAGCGCAATAACTGTTCTTCATGTCTATTTACCTGACAATTATCCAAACCTAAATGAGTAAGCGCTCAATAGTACCGCTGAAATATTTATAGTAGCTGCAAAAGGAAAAATGGACGAAAAAGCTGGCTCAGCC
>CAYJVV010000063.1:0-5198 GCA_964373755.1 uncultured archaeon
ATCTAATTATTACTGCTTCTATCTGTTCTATAGCAGTCATTGCTTTATTGATATCTTGCGTATAGATCGAAGAGCTAAGGCCGTATTCAACATTATTCATTACATCTATTGCTTCTTCTAATGACTTTACTTCAATTATAGAAATTATTGTGTCAGGTGTTATTTCAGTCATTGCAGATAAATTAACTCTTTTACCAGATAGATTACCCCTGAATCTCCCTTCTTTCTTGCTTAATCTCTGCACTAATGTCTTCAAAGCACGGCCGCTTCTGTGGCGGGCTGGTGGCAAAGTTGATATTTCATTGCTCATAAGTGTAGAAATGTGATATTGTAATAATTCCCAGATATCAGCTATAATAAAGTCTGGCGCACCCAGCTCTAAGTTCTTCCTGAGCCTCTCATTAATTCTTACTACATCAACAAGCTTGTGCGTCAAATCATCTTCACTGCGCTCACCTGTCTCTAAAGTTATACTTGGCCTTACGGTAACAGGAGGTACTGGCAATAATGTAAAAACAAACCATTCAGGTCTTCCGCCTTTTATTTTCATTGCCTTTATATCTTCGTCTGTTATCTTTTCCAGCCGCTGCCTAACTTCTTCTGACGTAAGCTCGGTATTACCTTCCCTGTAAGTTGTTGGCTTGGAATATGTTAAATCCTTCTGCTTCTCGCCGCAATGCGGACACTTCTTCACTTTTTTCTTGTACAATTCAACAAGCGGATTTTTCATATGTTTTATTTCTTCTGCTGACGCCAAGAGCCTTGAACATTTTCTGCATGTTGCCTTGCATAGCATGTAAATTTTTTTACCATAAAGCGGATGAATGACAGGTTTTGTCAATTCCAAATAACCAAAATGACCAAGGCACTGACCTATTGTACCGCCACACGTTCTGCATCGCAGGCCAGGATCAACAACTCCCAAGTGCAAATCCGACAACCCTGCGTCTATTGGATAACCGTCTGGGTCGTATAATTCAGGATGCTCAATTTTAACAGCAGACATTTCTTTTATTATCTTTGGCGACAAAAATTTGAAATCAAGCGACTTTAATTTTTTCATGAATGATCACGCTACCCTCTGTTTTAGTTCAAAAAGACCTGCATCTATATCATGACGCAACTTTTTTTCTTCAGTATAAGGAATTTTGGATTCTTTTACATAATAACCAGATAAAATTTCATCCAGTAGAGTATTTGCTCTTTCTTGCGATGGTGAATCTACTTGTAATCGTGCTGAATCATGGTCTTTTGGCCAATATCTAATTATATCTACATGTTCAGTATTAAGCAAGTACCACTGAGACATTTTTCGATTAAGTGGGTTTGGTAATGGAGAAAACCTATGATCCCTTGCATAAGATTCAAATTCATCTTTCTGGCCAGGTTCGACTGAAGCGATTCCAATGAATCTTCTCGTTGTTCCCTCTCTGAATTCTCCAATATACCTCGTCATACTAACCAACATTAACCTTCGGATAAATTCCCAAACATTTTAACTCGTCCAGCATGAGCTTGAACGCATAGCTCATCTCTACGTCTTCTATTCGCGATTTCTTGCAGACAGGACAGTACCTCTTTCCCTTAACACGATCTTCTATTGCGACTAAACCGCATTGACAACATATAGGAACTTTGTACTTATCTGAACCGAATCTTTCTTTTGTCAATAAGCTAGCACCATGCGCTATCAAACAATCTTTTTCCATTTCTCCCAATCTCAAGCCACCTTGCTTGACCCTGCCTGCAGTCGGCTGTTTTGTCAATAGTGTCACTGGACCTCTTGCTCTGGCTTGTATTTTATTTGAAACCATGTGATGGAGTTTCTGATAAAAACATGGACCAACAAATATTCTTGCTTCAAATCTCCTTCCGCTAACGCCATCGTACATTACTTCCTTGCCGTCGTCCCTGAACCCTAATTCTGCCAATCTCTTTCTTATTTCTTCTTCGCTAAATCCGTTGAAAGCAGAGCCGTCTATTTTCATTCCTGAGAGTGCTGAGAATTTTGACGCAATCACTTCTAATAACTGCCCAATAGTCATCCTGGAAGGGATTGCGTGTGGATTTAATATTATATCCGGCGTGATTCCGTTTGCAGTAAAAGGCATATTTTCGTCTGACTGTATTAAAGATATAACGCCTTTCTGTCCATGACGCGAGGCAAATTTGTCGCCTAGCTCAGGCAGTCGGTCGCTTCTGACAGAAATTTTAACCATCCTATTGCCAGAAGACGTTTCTGTTACGAAAACATTATCAATAATTCCTTCTTCCCCGTTCCTTATTGTCTCGCTGGTTTCTCTCCTATTTTCAGCTTCTGTCATGAAACTTTCAACGGGTCCAAAGAATCTCAGGGGTGAAACTTTGCCTATGATTACATCCCCGGCTGTGACATATATCTCTCTGTTAACTATACCATCTTTTGCAAGATTTACGTATGCTTCTTCTGTTCTATAGCCTGATATAGATTTGTCTGGTATCTTTATTTCGTCTTTCTCTATTCCCCAATACTTCTTTTCCTCTGCTACATAATTTCTGAAGAAAATACTTCGTCCAAAGCCACGTTCTATAGAAGCTTTATTGAATATTATGCCGTCTTCCATGTTATACCCATGATAACTCATTATGGCTATGACTATGTTCTGGCCTTGAGGATGATCCTCGAGATTGATTTCTCCGCCAACTACAGTATTTATCAAAGGCAGTTGAGGATAAGTGAGAACGTCTGCTTTTGTATCTGCTCTTGAAAGGAAATTTGTCGCAAAAACTCCTAGGCTCTGTCCAGACATTTTTGCACCGAAGTTAACCCTGTCTCCTCTGTTGTGTTCAGCGAACGGCACTAACGATGCTGAGATACCCAATATTACACCCGGGTGTATTTCTAAATGTGAAGAATCTTTTGTGACGTTCTCAGGCGTGATAGCAACAAACGCATTATTCTCTTCTTCTGCGTCGATGTATTCTATTATACCGTTTTTAAGAAGATCGTACCATCCCATCTCGCCCTTCTTTACCTTTTCGACCATTTTATCAGTTATTTTCGGTTTTCCGTTCTCAACAATAACAAGAGGTCTTTGTAATCTTCCTGAGTCTGTATTGATGTGAACTTCATCAAACTCGGGCAGATAAGAAACATTCACATAATAGGATATCATTCCATATCTTCTTTTTTCCTTTATCTTTTCAACTAAAGCAACCGAATTGCTTGTCGACCCTATTATTTTCCCGTCCATGAAAACTCTGCTATCTCCTTTGTCTTTGCTAACAAAATCTTTCAGAACGTCCTTATCTTTTTCTTTGGTTGTATCAGAAATAACAGCCATTACTGCTAAATATTTTCGCAAGCCTATGTTAACCCCTTCCGGCGTTTCCTCGCAGCAAAGACGACCCCAATGGGTTGCATGCAATGCTCTGGCTTCAAAATGTTCTTGAGAAGATGACAGGGGTGATATAACATTTCTTAGGTGCGCCACTGTTCTTACAAAGTTTGTGCGCTCTAATCTTTGGCAAACACCTGTACGCCCGCCAACCCACTGACCTGTTGCCATATGTGATATTATCCTTTTTGTCAAGTAATCTGATTCAACTATGGATTTTATTGCAGGCATCTTTCCTCTTTTCATTAATTACTGATATGAATAAACTATCCTTGAAACTAAACCATACTTGCCTAATAGAATAGAGCGGAACAATATTTCCATGAAATCTGATACTTGTTTCAATCTCTTGTTTCCGTAATGGTCGATATCCTGCTCTTTTATTTCTTCCATGCCCAGCCTTATAAGATTTTTTACAACTGTTGCCAGATATATTGATTTTTCCTTTCTGTTTTTCTTTGTTTGGCCAAGATGAGGAAGCAGATATTTATCAAGTATATCATTTACTCTTTTGTCCCTGTACTCTTTCTGAGGAATTTTGAGTCTTTTTCCAATAAACTCCTTTGCTTCTTCTTCTGTTTTGACATCGAATTCATATAAGTTAAAGTATATTTCTTCCATTTCCTTCTTCCTCGTTGATATGGACTCTATAATTTCTTTGTCGGTCTCCATTCCCAAAGCACGTAGTAAAACTACAATAGGCATTTTCTTCATATTAGCGAATGACATTGTTATTATTCCTGCTTTCCTTTCTATCAAATGCCTTTGAACAAAACCTGAAGATTCAGAATTTATTCGCGCTGTCTCAGCCTCACCTTTCTTTTCTAAGACTGGCCTGTTAGACAAAACTTCTTCTAACATTACAAGAACACGCTCTGTGCCATTTATGATAAAATAGCCTCCGGGATCAGAAGCGTCTTCGCCTGTTTTTATCAGTTCTTCTTCAGTCATTCCATTGAGGACACAGAGCTTTGATTTCACCATTACAGTCAGTTCTCCCAGCTTAACTTCTTGAGGCTCCTGTTCGACACCGTTTATCACAGGTATCATTTCCACCATTATAGGTGAAGCATATGTCAAATCCCGCAGTCGCGCCTCTTGTGGCGTTATTCTGCGCAAAGCGCCGTCTGCTTCTTTAATAGTAGGTTTGGGTATTCTTACTTTGCCAAGTTTCACTTTGAACTGAGATAACTCAGGTGTTTCTAATTCAATTTCTCCTATCTCATCAATAATTTTTTGCAGACGAGAATCAATAAATTCATCAAAGCTTTCTATTTGATGATTAACAAAACCGACGCCTTCTTTGTATGCTTTTAACAAGGTTTTGTATGTGTCCATGTCTTTATTTTCTAATTTTGATTCCACTTTCATAATCTCACGCTACAACACGATAATAGAAATATTTGCCGACGACAGGATCATTCCTGTGTATACGGACTATATCTCCTTTCTTTCCCTTTAGAATTTTAACAACCGGATCAGCCTGCTTTATTCTTGGAAGCTGTTTTATTGAAATATTGAATTCAGCCAAGAGTTTTTTCTTTTCCTCGTCATTCATTATTTCTTGCTTAGAAACAAGGCCTGAATCAAATATATTAAATTCCTCCTTTTCTTCTGTTTTCTCTTTCGATTTTTTTTCAGGCATTCTTACCACCAGAGGAGTAGAAACCTAAGGTTTCTCTCCTTCTATTCTCATTTCCTATGTAAAATATATTATTTCTTATTTTCTTTTCCTGAGTGGGCCCGACGGGATTTTCGCAGCCGAACCGCGAGAACCGTGAAGACATCCGATACAAAGTATCGGAAATCTGTTTCGTTCTC
>CAYJVV010000064.1:0-5008 GCA_964373755.1 uncultured archaeon
CGAGATCTACACTTCTACATACACACTCTTTCCCTACACGAGCTCTTCCGATCTTATTCAGCAAAGTAAGAAAGCAGACATATGAGTGATGAAAGTGTTTATGGGAATGAACTATGAAAGAAGAGACATGCATAATCTTAGATTTTATGCCAACCGGATATCCAGACAGAAGACACGCAGAACCGGTAGCACAAGCTATAGGCACTTCATTCTTTTCTCTCCTTGAATTAGTTCCGCGAGAAAACGTCACGCTACAGTCTGAAGAGGAAGTTTACATAGGCGACGGCAAGCGGGATAAAATAAGATTCATAAAAGGTCAGATTGAGTACAGAAATCTTACAAACCTGTCCCAAAGACTCCTTGAAGAAGTAGTCGAGAAGCTGGTAAAAAGAAATGAATCGCGCTTTGTAGAATTCTTCAACAAAGGCTACTCAATAACTCCAAGGATGCACCAGTTCCAGCTTTTGCCAGGCGTTGGGAAGAAGCATTTGATAGACATCCTTGACGAGAAGCGAAAGAAGCCCTTTGAGAACTTCAAGGACATCAACGAAAGGGTAAAATTATTTCCAGATCCTGCAAAGATTATAGTGAGACGCATAATCCAAGAACTCACTGGGGATGAAAAATACTATCTCTTTGTAACACAGCCCAGAAGAAGGATGTAATTTTTTGTGACTATAACAAAATAGGTCCAACAATACTAAAAGCAATCATTAATATCATAAAAATACTTACCGCTCTCACTATTGGCTTGTCATGCTTTGTAAATTTTTTTACTATTTCTTCAAACAAATAACCGCCATCAAGGGGTTTTATCGGCAATATATTCACCATTCCGACAAAAAAGCTAATTAAAAATATCCAGAAAAGTAGCATGTAAAATACAAGTCCTACAGATCCGAGAGAGGAGGCGTATGAACTGCCAACAACTCCAATTCCAAGAATTGGTCTATTGCCGTCTGCTTGCAGAACAACTGTATGGGATTCTGTATTTTTTTCGTTAATTACAAATCCTGAACCTGGTAGAGGTGAGAAAACAGGTGCAGTTGAATCAATGGCTGCTGTTTTCACATTAATGGTTTCACCCGGATTATGTTTAGCTAATTCATTGCGCAGTTGATCGACATTGTTTATTTGAACATCATTGATTTCAATTATTGAAGCTGTAATATTTTTTCCAAAAGAAGAATTGTCAGGTGCATAAAAAGCTAAACCTGAAGGTGTAAAGAAGGCTGCTGAGATTAAAATCATTAGCAAAAAAATAATTCCAGCAAGAAAAACATTTATGAAGGAACCAGCTGCGTAAACTCGCATTTTTGTTTTGACGCTCTGCTTTTTCAGTTGATTTTCATCGGGTTCGACAAAGGCACCAGGAAGTATCGCAAGGAGTATCCAGCCGACTGATTTAATTCTAACCTTGTCAATTCTGCACATTATGCCGTGCATAGTTTCATGTGGTATTATCACAAAGGCTATAGCAATTACCCATATCCACCATGGCACAAATAATACGCCTGGTACGTCAAGAGAAGCTGCAGGCCCTGGAAGTATAAGCCTCGCGCCTTCTTTTAGCACTCCTGTTGCTATTTTAATTGTCTGATCAATGAGCAAAAAAGAGCCAACTATCATAACAATAATTGCTACAGCAACACCGAGTGCACCAAAAGCGCTCCAGAATGTTTTGTGTTTTTGTGCTATACTATTTATAGTGTCACGAAAGCGCTTCGTGCGTCGCATCAATAGAATGCCACTAATCACTTGAATATTTTTCCTGTCTTTGTAGATTATTGATGCTACTATCGAAATGAAAGCCAAAAATGAAAAAACGTTAAGGTCGATGAAGCCAGCATTAAGCAATAAAAAGAGACTGAACAGCACAAACCCCAAGATGAAGTAAAATATGCGCATCCTTACTTTATGATCAGCGAATATTAATAAAAGTTGCGCTGTGTAATAAACCTTATGGAAAAACAAATTGAGTACTACACTTGGGCTGACAGGATAGCCGGAGAAATACAAAAAAGAAAAGTCAAGAAACAAGTAGTTCACGGGATGTGGACGCCTTCAGGCTATTTCCATATTGGAAACGCCAGAAATGAACTGCTTATACCCGGACTTGTTTTCCAGGCGTTGGAAGATGCTGATACGCCTGCTGTATTCAACTTCTTCGCGGATGATGCAGATGATCTGGATGCAGTACCAGCCGGATTGAATCTTAATGCTGAAGATTTCAAGGAACATCTTGGCAAACCTATATATGAGGCGCCTTCTCCTGATTACAGCCATGAAACATGGGCGGATTATTTCACCGCTGAAATAAAAGACGTGATACATGAATACGGATTGAAGCCAAAATGGTACTCTTCTTACGAGAATTACAAAGAGGGGGTTTATGATGATGCAATAGTAACTGCATTAAACAACGCAAGAAAGATCAGAGACATCTGGATAAAGATTGCAAAATCCCACAAGCCAGAAGACTGGCTTCCTGTAATTGTAAAATGTGAAAACTGCAGGCGCTCAGGCACAACAAATGCAACCAGATGGGATGGCAAGCATCTGTCTTATTCATGCACGCAGGATCGCGATTATGCAAAAGGCTGCAAGCACGAAGGGCAAATTATACCAAAGAATGGCAATGTTAAACTACCGTGGAGACTGCACTGGCCAGCGACGTGGAGCATATTCAAGGTAACATTTGAATCATGCGGCAAAGATCATTCTGCTGCCGGGGGTTCTGTGGATACAGGAAAGGTCTTTTGTAAAGAGATATTCAATTACGATCCACCATTAATTGTGGGCGGCGAATTCGTGCAAATAAAAGGCAAGAAAATATCTGGATCTAAAGGCAATGTCATATCGCTGAAACAGTGGTTGGAATTTGCAGAACCTGAACTGCTAAGGTTCATGATGATTTCTTACCAGCCACAAACGGTGATTGAATTCGATCTCGAATCGAACAAACTTTTCCTGCTTGCTGACCGCTACGATGAAGCTGAAAGTGTTTATTTTCGCGAAAAATCTCTGAATAAAAAAAGAGATAATCAATTGAAAAGAGAATATTTGCTTTCCCAGGTGAAGAAACCTGAAAGGATGCCAAGTATCAGCTATTCAATTGCATGCATGATCTCCCAAGTATGCAAAGGAAGAAGTAGTGAAGAAATTATAGCGCTCCTGGAATCAATGGGCATCATAAAATATGTCGACACAAAACACACAGAAAAAATAATTCACAGGCTAAAGCTTGCAGAAAACTGGGTAGAAAAATATGCGCCTGAAGAAATGCGAATAACTGTGAGAGATAATCCAGATCCTAATCTTGCTTCATCATTAATAGAAAACGAGAAGCAAGCATTGAAGCAGCTCACAGATGAACTGGATGAATACAAGAAAGAATCAGAATTGCAGTCACGCATATATGAGATTGCCAGAGAAAACAAAGTAGAACCTAAGAGATTCTTTACTATTTGCTACCAACTTCTCATAGGAAGAGATTCAGGACCACGTTTAGGGCCATTCATCCTGGCCATAGGCAAGGACAAGGCAAAAAGAATTTTTCAGCTTAAATAAAATTGTTTATTAAAGATTTCATGTGTTAATTTTTCTATGCCAAAGGCTGTTGTTCTTGGTCCTGGCGGAAGGGAACATTCTATTGCATGGAAATTGCAGCAAGAACTTGGAGAAGTTATTTTTGCTCCTGGAAACCCCGGCGTCGATGATAGACATCGACGGGATGTAAAGCTTTATGATTTTGAAGGAATTTACCAATTGTTGAAAGCAGAGAGACCTGATATTGCAATTGTCGGGCCTGAACAGCCTCTTGTTGATGGCTTAATTGATTATGTGCATTCCAGAGACAGCGCGATTCCTATTTTCGGACCGACGGCAAATGCGGCGAGATTAGAAGGAAGCAAGACTTTTGCAAAGCAGCTTATGATTAGGTATGGCATACCAACTGCTGAATTCAGAATTGCTGACTCTTTGGAAGATGCAAGAAAGTATGCTGATTTCTTTCTGAAACGGGATTATGCCGTTGTCCTCAAGGCGGATGGACTTGCAGGCGGTAAAGGAAGCTTCGTTTGCAGGAACGAACATGAAGAAACAAATGCACTTGTAGATTTGGGAAAGCTAGGCAAAGCAGCAGATAAGATTGTGGTAGAGAAATTTCTGCCCGGTGAGGAGGTATCTTATATTGTCTTGACAGATGGTTATGATGCTCTTCCACTTTTGCCTACACAGGACCATAAGACAGCTTACGATGACGATAATGGACCAAACACAGGAGGCATGGGAGCGTACACAAGACCAAAAGTTGTCACGAAAAACATTGAAGACAAAATGAGAAGAATCATGGTTAGAACTATCAGAGCAATGCATAAAGAAGGCAGACCTTACAAAGGATTTCTTTATGGCGGTTTCATGATTTATAATGATGAAGCAAACGTGGTAGAATTCAACTGCAGGCTTGGAGACCCTGAAACTCAACCTGTAATGGTTTCGCTAGATTCACATCTTTCTATTCCCGTTTATGCAGCTACAGAAGGCGACATAACAAAGCAGAGATTAGCCTGGAAGCCTAGAGAAGCGATGACTGTTGTTTTGGCAGCAAAAGGCTATCCAAATGAATCATATAAACAACATATTGGAAAAGTAATCCACGGCCTTGAAAGAAGCTACCCAAATGTTGTGCTATTCCATGCAGGGACAGCAAGAGAAAATGGAGCGGTTGTTAATTCAGGCGGCCGCGTGCTTGGGGTTACAGGATTTGGCCCCACATTGAGAGAAGCAAGAGATTACGTGTACGCTGCAATAAGTCCCGATGCCGTATATTTCGAAGGCATACACTACAGAAAAGATATTGGCTGGAGAAGCCTGTTAGGTGCATTTTCAGAATAAGGCAAGAGAAAGGATTAATATTCTTAATTAATAAAGTGGATAGAAAGTAGAAACGTATTTGGGAGGGTAGCCACGCCTGGTCATAGGCGCAAGTTAACTCATGCGAAGCTTA
>CAYJVV010000065.1:0-4444 GCA_964373755.1 uncultured archaeon
TCCGATAAACGATTCCACTGTGACAGGGACAATTTCTATCTCTGCAACAGCCAACGATGACAAAGCAGTTGCAGGCGTGCAATTTCAAGTAGATGGTGTAAATTTCGGCAGTGAAGATCAAACAGCGCCATATTCTGTATCATGGGATACTACAACAGCATTGGCTGGAACGCACAGGATAAATGCAATTGCAAGAGATGCTGCTGGCAATACAGCAACTGCAGTACCTGTTTTTGTAAAAATTAATGTTATCTCAGCCACAACTGAGATTAAGCCTGTGAAAAATGGCTTGTGGAGCGATGCAACGACTTGGGACAAAGGCAGAATTCCTAACTCTAGAGATGATGTTAACATATCAACGTTTACTGTTAATTATGACTTAGGACAAAATGACAACACTGCAGAAGCAAAGACAATAACCATCAAAAATGGCGGTGTACTTTCCTTTTCTCGAAGCAAGTCAACACAACTTGATCTTGATGGAAGCTTAATGGTGCTTAGTAACGGCAAGCTTGATGTAGGAACCATAGCAAGTCCGATCCCTGCAAGCATAAACGTGAAAATCGGATTCAATGTACCCAATGATAGATTATTTCTAGGCGGAGCAGCAGTTGGTCCTGATCCTTCCATGCCGAATCTTATTCCAAGCGATATAGGTTTATGGGTCATGGGCTCTACTGCCCGTGCTGATTTCCATGGAGCAGCAAAACCTAATGTCTGGACAAAGCTTTCACAGGACGCAAACTTGGGTTCTTCTGCAATTGTTTTGAAAGACTTGCCAACAGGGTGGCGCGTTGGAGATAAAGTTCTTATAACACCTTCAGGAGAGAATCCAGATCAGTGGGAGACTAAGACAATAACTGCAATCAGTGGAAACACTATTACTCTTAACAGTCCGCTTCTCTTTGCTCATAAAGGCAGCCTGTATGCATTCAACAAATTGACAAACAACACGCGTGCAGTTTCTTCAGCAGCAGAATTAACAAGCAATGAAGTTCTTCTTTCAGAGCAAGCCGAGGTTGCTTTGTTGAATCATAACGTGCTTGTAACTTCGAACCTTGTGCGCGAAGGCGATGCAAACCACAGGGCACATATGGCATACATGATGGGCGGAAAAGGCTCTATTGCTTATACAGAATTCAAGGACCTTGGACCAAGGGCAAAGATGGGGCGCTATCCGGTTCACCTTCACATCCTAGGCGATGCAGCTATTGGAACAATAATCAAAGGCGTTTCTGTCTGGAGCTCTGTGTCGTCGCCAATGAACAAATGCATGGTAATCCATGCATCAAACGGCGTGACTGTGCAGGATTCTGTAGGGTTCAACGCGCAAGGAACATGCTACTATCTGGAAGATGCAAATGAGATGAACAACATACTGGAAAATAATCTGGGCGCATTGGTGTATTTCCCTGAGGAGTTATTTAACACGGCTGTAGCTACAGCATTCAGCTATGATCCGAGAAGCAGCACAGTTTTCTGGTTCAGGGAAAGAAACACATTCCGAAACAATGTTGCAGTTTCTGGTAAAACTGATGTTGCAGGATTCTGGATTACACAGAATATAGCAGGAGGAACAACAGGCACTGCATTCAGCAGCAACGAAGCACACTCAAACCACAATGGTCTGTTTTATTCGGGCAACTTAGCGACTAATTCCGATGGTTCATTTATCTGGCAAAACAAGGTTGGTACAACCTCTGGCGGATTGATCACTAGCGGCGCTCTCACAAACTCAGTATTGTGGAACAATCTTGTTCAAGTAGATCCTTTCTTCACAGGAACGCTTGTCAGCGTACTGCAGATAAACACCCAAAATAAAACTGTTACAAACGTAACCCAGACAGGCCCAGGAGACGTGAATGGCGACAAGGTAGTAGACATTTTTGATGCCGCGCTTATAGCAAACTATTTCGGCAAAACAACCTTTGACAGCAAAGCCGATGTGGCTCCGCCAATAGGAATAGATATATTTGATGTGATGGTTGTTGTTATAAACTGGGGAAACAGATACTAGTTGAGTATCTATTCTAATACAAACTCGACACGTCTGTTTTCTTTGCCTTTGTTCTCTGCTTTTGTGATCTTTATCTTGCCGATTTCCTTCGTGTTCCGCACATGCGTTCCGCCGCATGCTTGCGTGTCAAAGCCAACAATGTCGACTACTCTAACCTCGTTCATTGACTCAGGCAAAGGCTTGTGCTGCAGCCTTACTAAATTATCTATTTTGTTTGCTTCTTCACGTGGCATTACAAGCCACTGCACATCAATAGCTTGCTTTATTGCTTCATTCGCTTTCTCCTCATACGATTTTATCTTTTCCTTGTCGAAATCTTTCAAGGAGAAATCTATCCTTGCGCGGTCTATGTATATCTGTTTGCCTGTGACCATCGCATTCGTTTCATTGAAAATTATTCGCGAAAGAATGTGGCATGCAGTGTGATAGCGCATGAGCGTGTACCGTCTTGACCAGTATACAGAACAAGATACTATATCGCCGACCGAAAGACCGGTCTTGTCAATCTTATGTAATACCTTGTGACCTTCCTTTTTTGATGATAAAACAGCATATCCTTTGTCGTTGCAAACCATCCTGCCTTCATCGGCTGCCTGCCCGCCGCTTTCAGGATAAAATGCTGTTCTATCAAGCTCAATCTCTGTGCCGTCTGCAGAAACATCAGTAACTTCTGCCTGCCATTCTTTTAAGTAGCAGTCTGTGTACCAAAGCATTTCTGTCATAGAAATCAAATCTAATTGAATGAATTTAAGCATTGATTTCACAGTATTCCAATGATTAAATTACCGCCTGATAAGGAAGCTGATCCTGATCTTGTAGATGACATGCTCTTTGGTCCATTAAACGATTTTCTCCGCCTTGAAAGATCAAGCTTTGATGATATTGTATGGGTGGCATCAAGCAGTACGTCCACTCAAAGAGATGAGATAAAAAGAAATGGAAACTTTTTCGAATATAGAGGCTTTGTCCTTGAAACTTATGCTAAAAGAAGGCTAAGAGATTTTTCAAAAGTTGCAGGCAATATTTTTGTACCAGCTAATCTTAGAGAAGGGCAGCTCTCAGAAGGTATTTCTTTCTCAATGGACGAAAATGGGAATACATATTTCTATCAAGATGGTGATATGATTGCAGAGATAGACGATATTTATGAACTATACGGATCTTTGACAGGTCCCAGAATATTTGAGATAAGTTTTGCTATAATGCCGACAAAACCTTCAAGATCAGCTTTCAAAAGAAGTCTTGTAAAAGAAATCTATGAACGCCCTCCGTATCTTTGCAAGATCAGACCAATCAAGGATGGAGAGAATGTTGGTTTAAGCAGGGGAGCATCAGATTACTACAGAAGAATACTGATACCAAATTCACCTGTATTCATGGCGGTTGCTCGATACTTGTGGAGACAAGACGGTAATCCTGTTTGAAGGCATTTAAGCATTGATTTCATGTTATTGCCATGCAAGAAATATTTGTAACAGAACCAATTGATGTAAATATTTTCATACCTTTGAGCGAGTTTCTAAATTCAACTGTTCCAGACTTGGAGGAGATGAAAAAATATACAGTCGAAGCATTTGACCCGGAATACCATGCAGATATATTTCAAGAAGCAAAATCAAGAAATAAATCACGAAGATCAAATACTTTCAAGGGTCTAGCTTTCGAGGCTTATGTTAAATGGGCGTATCTAAATTTTCTGTAGCTACAAACGGCTTATTTCAACCATTTCCATTGCCATATGGATATCTTCCTGGGGGTTGTGCGTTTTTCAGACACCCATGGGATAGTGTACAGCTTTATAGTGATGGCCGAAGATTTGGTGAAATTGATTCTCTTTACTATCTACATTCAGAAGAAGTAGATATACCTATTATCTTTGAATGCAAGTTGAGAAGAAACAGCGTGGTTAAAAGTCGTGTGAAAAAAGAAATGGTCAAGAAGATCTATGATACAGACCCATATTTTTGTAAAGTAAGACCTAATGAGAAAGATGAACTGCCAGGATTGTATAAAAGATCTGACTTAACATACTATAGAAAATTAATCGTTCCATATAGAAAAGAGGTCTCAGGCTTAGCTGAATGGATTGAAAGCATTACTTGAAAACCTCTCCGGTTTCCTCGGACCAGAAAAGCAGATCAAGCTCTGGAAAAGGAATATTGATTTCCTTTGCAAATTCCTTCATCTTTTCTTCTATCTCTAGATATTTCTTTGCCGACAGTGATTTAGGCATCGATTCGATAGCGCCGTGCTTCACCAAGTTCTTGAGAATGTGCCTGTCGAGTATCGCTATATCTTCCCAATAGCCAATGTTGCGCAGGAAGTGCGATGCTTCCTTGTAGCCGAAGCCTTTGATATTCTTTACCAGCCATTCACGCATGGTAAAGGCATCGTTAAAAGAGAGAAGGTGATCTTTCAGATGAAAGC
>CAYJVV010000066.1:0-4425 GCA_964373755.1 uncultured archaeon
TTTTCCTAGGCAAGTAAGCCAATGATCCTCTTCTCGGTGCATCACGATGCGGCATGTTTTTCAGCTCCGTTTATTTTGTATCTGTTGTTGTCATAGTCAAAATACTCATAGTTTTCTTCGTTGCTGTCGTCTTTCAACAGCTAACCGTTTTACCTACGAAGTCAATACTGCGAGAAGAACGTCAGGTGTTTCCAAGCTGCCTTATCAGGGAACTACCCTTGTCAGGCAGCTGACTGCCGTGCTTCTGGGTCATAACCGTATGATGCAGCCTAGCTGCATTTTTACTCGAGAGCAATGTATATATGGAAAATAAGTTTAAAAAGGCTTGATGTGCTGCCAGTAGTTTCGAAAGTAGGTTAGATAAAGATGGAAAACGATAGAATAAGCATGTCATGGGACAAAAAATACGATATTGGCAGTATGTGGATAAGAGAAAAAGAGACGTTTCAAGGCTCAGAAGCCATCTTTGGGTTCGCCGACTGGGGTTCTGTCCATTCTCACAGAGTCTGGAACCTAAATGGAAGCGTTATTTACGATAGAACTGTCTCAGGAATAAACCTACCCTTTATCGGATCCCGATAAGGCGAACAAAACCGGCTCAAAGAAGGCTAAGATGGCAAAATAAAGATTTCGCTGGTAGATATTTACTTAAGGATCTACTGGCTGCGGGGGTTGCCGAATAATAGGGCAATACCATGTATCGAGGAGAAATAATAAAAGAGGAAGGTGGAATCACCTTCCTTAATCACGAGAGTGACCTGCCATCAAAGATACGGAGAAGGGAGGTGACTGACAATTCTGATTCTGAAGGCAATCCAAAGTGTTAAAGAATTAACGGGGTTTTGGCAATTTCGTGGTAGGGTGTCGTAAAAACGGCACCCTTTAGGCGGTTTATGTGCCGCAAGTGTCGCAAAATGACAACCCTTTTTGCCATTTAGTGTCGCATTCTATGTCGAGCGAGTTCATTCTTAATGTCCTTTAAAGAAAGAAACTCAGGCACTTTAAAACCAAATTCATGTTCGTATTCACGTCTGATTCTCTTACCTTCTCTATATTTGTCAACGCCGTATAGTGCTGCATAATAAGCTGCATATAACGCAGCTGCACTACCAAACCCTAGCAAAAAATAAAATTCATGATTGTCCATTTCATTCACCCACGTAGCCTCTTGACGATAAATATGCTTCTATATCTTCTTTAGCGAAACCGATCTTTCTGGCTACTCTATCAGCATGACTTACTGTTGATATGCCCTCTACTAATCGATAAGTAGGCGCATCTTCTGCGAATTCTACTTGAAGATATTGGCCAATATCATTTTGTTGAAAATGCTCGGCAAGCTGATGATTGTGAGTTATGAGAATCGTATTGTTTCCTATTCTATGAAACCCATTTAATATGTTGTAAGATGTCTCTAATTTCTCTTCATAAGTTGTGCCTTCTGAGAGTTCATCCAAAACCACCAAACTACGTGGTGTTGCAGCAAAAAATATGCCTTTGGTCCGCTTCAATTCAGTTCCGAAACGGCCTTCTTCCTCCTCAAGAGAATTAAGCTCTGGTGCCTGATAAAATATCCTATCTGCTGTTGACATCTCTGCGTATTCTGCAGGCACATAGCAGCCGATTTGGGCAAGCAACTGAACTTGTGTAACTGTTTTGCAGAAAGCTGTTTTACCTCCGCTATTTGGGCCTGTAATAAATGCTAATCTGGTACCATTAAGGCTAAGATCGTTTGGTACATACTTTGGATTTCCTTTGCCCAGTATAGGATTTCTTACGTCCTTCAAAACCATATAGTGTTCATCAACATCTACAACTTTTGGTAAAACTGTAGGACTGCCAAATGATTTTGCATATCGATGAAATGAAAGTAGCTCATCAATTTTACCTAATGAATCAAATGCATTCTGAACTTCGTCAGCATTTCTGTAGTAATCTCTCAGTGGATATATGAAATTACCTCTGTCAAAAGCTCCAACCATTGGAGCATAAGCCATTGTTGCAGGCATTGCCAAGAAAACAGCCCCCAAACCAGCACCTGAATACATCAATAAAGCTGCCGAACCAACCTCAGCAGATATCAATCTCGGCTTAAATAGAGTTGGTCTGAATTTTATGGCTGGCGTAAATCTGCCAACTTCATCTTTAGTTCTATGTCCACTGAATGTAAGATATACAGGGCCTTGCATTAAAGCATGCGAACGTGTAGAATCAAATTCTCTAATATCTTCTACAAGAGCTCTAAGATATGCGCTCTCTGGCGTTGGCAAGCTCCGCGCGGTTTTTGCTAAATCCCGCATAAACTTTGTTCCACGTCTATAAGGTCCATATCCATAGTCGTCTGTAACATACTCACCAAAGATCGAAGACAAAAATCCATAGAATCTGCCATAAAGTAAAGTATAGAAATTCTTTTCATGCTTAGAAGCCCTCTGTGCAAGTTCTTCTAAACGTGTGCTAAGATTATTGTCCGAAGACAATTCTTGCAAAGCTTCTTGTTTAGCCTTGATAATATCTGCAGAATTCAATGGCCGAGCCAGTGAGCGATATAAAGTAGCTTGTCCGACAACAGTACTTGAGTTATTAACAGCATCAAAAAGTCTATCAACTTCTATAGTCCTAAACGTAACATCGTCTATAACGCCCTCGCCTAATTTAAGTGATTTTGTTGAACGTGCCCGCGGAGGTATTTCGTTAGTCCTAAGTACAGGTTCGTATAATTCGTGAATTAATTCTCGCATTCAATAAAAATCTTCACTAATAATTATTAAAGCCTACTACAGCATAGAAGATAATTACGAAATAATTACATTTGTAATACACATCAAATTATTAAAATACCACCGTATAAATACGGTGGACTTCTAGTCGATTCCTTGATTCCTTACATACGCTTCTAAACGGTCATAGAAATTATCACCAACAGAGCCATAATTATCTACATATTTTCTTGCAGATTGAATAGAATCGCCTGTTGTCAATAGCTGCCGGAGAAAGAGGCAAGGCAGATGCTCTTCACATTTTTAATTGCCTGTTGGCATGCCTGTGATGAGCCTGTTGTGCAGGTGTTCTTGGCAGCCTGCAGGGCTGCTGAGCAGTTGGGATAAGCAGCAGAGCAGGCATAAGCAGAAGCTAGCGCCGCATTTTTTACAGCCTCCTGGCACACGCCGCTTGCTGTGCCCTTGCAGGTAGTTGCGGCGCTTTGCGCTGCAGCCTTGCATGATTTAGGATTATTTTTGCAGGTGGCTGTGGCGTTTTTCACAGCGTCTGAACAGGCAGTAGGTATAGTGCCGGCGCAAGCCAGCGCAGTAGTGGTTAGCGCTTGCTGGCATGCTGTAGTGTAGCCTTTTAAGCACTGCGTCACTGCGTTTTGCGCAGCCTGCTGGCAAGCGGTACTCACCACAGTAGCGCATTTGCTTTGTGCAGTTTTTGCATTAGCTACTATAGCATCAAGGCAGCATGTGCCTGTCCCATTCGTTGAATTCAATGCGCTTGCATTTATGCCGGAAACGCAGACAGCTGCTGCACTTTTCACAGCATCCTTGCATGCCTGCGACGTGCTGTTTGTTTTGCATATATTCTGGGCATTTGTCAGAGCTTTTGTACAATTGGGATAAGCGCTTTTGAATGCAGCCGCGCACGCAGCAGAAGCGGTCTTCACTGCATCTTGTATCGCCCGTCCGCATGGCCCTTCTTTGCAGACATTTACAGCGTTTATCACTGCATTCTTGCACGCTGTTGTGTTGGTGTTTTGTCCGCATGTGGCATTGGCATCCTGTACAGCCTTTGTGCAATTAGGAGGAATATTAGCAGCAACAGTGGAGGAGCATGCACTGGTCGCGTTTTTTAGAGCTGCCTTGCATGCGCTGGAGTTTGTTTTGTTTTCGGTGCACGCAGTTTTCGCCTGTGTTATCGCGTTCTGGCAATTTGCGGATGCGTTCGCCAGCAGCGCGGCTGAGCACTGCTCCCCCGCGCTTTTTGCGGCATTCACCATTGCAGTGATGCAGCAGCCTGTCAAATTTTTTGCGCCTGTTGAATTGTTTGCAGCCGGCGTCTGCGCATAAGCCACAGAAGAGCCAAGAAGCAGCATAAAAGACAAACACATCAAAACAGCTATCTTATACATAACAATCTGGATAATTATTTACTGCAATGAAATATTTAAGGCTAACTGTGTTGCATAATTAATAGCTTTTCACTGATTCAATTACGTGGATTTTTGCCTTGTGCCTTTTCAGAAGTTTTATGACTTGTTCTGCATCTTTGTTATCAACAAACAGACCTGTAAAAAATATTGTCTTATGGCCGATCAAATCCATCAGGCCTTTTCGTCGATACGTGTATTTGCCGTGATTTGAGATGTCCTTGAAGCCGTACAGTTCACGTTGGAGCCTATTCCTTTGCACTGGCGTCAGGTGCTTCAGA
>CAYJVV010000067.1:0-4349 GCA_964373755.1 uncultured archaeon
ATTTCAGCCAGAAGAGAACGAAGCTGTTGTTAGTCATTTGCTGGATAAATTCTCTGATTCAAGAACCGAAGAAATAAATGTTAACGTAAATCATGCTAAAGGGATAACAGAATGGGATGATAGAAGGTTTAAAGAAGAAATCCAGAAATGCATCCGCATTTATCCGCAACACAACAAAACCGGCGGTTTTTTTGTTGCAAAAATAAGAAAACGTATTTAAATTCAGTTGTTCTAATGGTTCTGATTATGACTGAAAGAACATTGATAATAATAAAACCTGACGGCGTGCGGCGCAACCTTATAGGAGAAATCATCAAACGATATGAGCAGGGCGGCTTGTGCGTCGTGGCAATGAAAATGCTTACTGTTTCCCAAGAGCTTATCAGCAAGCATTATACAGAAGACGAGGATTATCTGATATCACTTGGCAAGAAGAGCGAGAAAGCAGGCGATGTAATAAAGGACTACAGAAAACAAGGACTTATGATTGTTCATGGACTGCGCAAGTACATGACTGATGGACCTGTGGTTGCAATGATACTTGAAGGCGAGAATGCCATAAACCGCGCCCGCGAGATCACTGGTTACACAGACCCGAGCAAAGCAGATAAAGGCACGATACGCGGCGATTTCGGCGAAGACAACATACTTGATGCCAACAGGGATAACAGGCCTGTTCGCAATATTATCCATGCATCAGGCAATACGGAAGAAGCAGAGCGTGAAATAGCACTATGGTTTCCAGAGCTTTGATATGTTTTAATAGTTCGAAGAACTAAATTCTGTTTTGTAATGAATCCTTTCATGAATCTCGTTCATACTAGAAAACACTACAGTGATTACTATGCTCCGCCAGCCAATAGTTGCAGTACTTGGTCACGTAGACCATGGCAAAACGACACTTTTGGATAAGGTAAGACAGACAGCAATAGCTGCCAAAGAAGCTGGTGGCATAACACAGGCAATAGGAACCACAGAAATACCTCTTGAAACCATAAAAGACATCAGCAAAAATATTCTCAGTCTTTTCAAATTTGATATCTCTATCCCAGGCCTGCTCTTTATCGATACGCCAGGCCATGAAGCATTTATCTCCCTGCGCAAGCGTGGCGGATCTATCGCAGACATAGCCGTACTTGTCGTAGACATAAACGAAGGCATCATGCCTCAAACAGAAGAAAGCATGCAGATCCTAAAGAACACAAAGACACCTTTCGTCGTAGCGCTTAACAAAATCGACAAGATACAAGGCTGGCACACCCATGAAGAATCCTTCCTGAAAAATTACGAAAAGCAGCAAGACGTTACCAAAGAGATTTTTGAAGAACGATTTTACAACATCATTTCACAACTTTCTCACCACGGCTTCGAATCTGAACGTTTTGATCGTGTTCAAGATTTTAAGAAAACAGTTACAATCGTGCCATTAAGCGGCAAAACAGGAGAAGGAATACCTGAGCTTTTGGCAATTCTTAGTGCCCTAGCCCAGCAGTTCCTGAAACACAAACTGGAAAAAACAGAACAATCGGCTGGGATGATCCTCGACGTCAAGGATGTCACTGGCCTTGGAGCTGCAATAGACTGCATAATTTATGACGGCAAGATAGCCAAGAACGATTTCTTGGTTCTATCTAAACCGCCCATGATAGCGAAAATACGGGCTTTGCTAATGCCTGAACCACTAAGAGATATGCGAACCGAGAAAAAATTTAGGAGTGTAGAAGAAGTCAGCGCAGCAGCCGGTGTTAAGATCGCAGCACCTGGCCTGGAATCGGTAGTTGCAGGCTCTCAGATAAGAACTGCAAAAACCTTCGAAGAAGCTGAAATGCTGCTTAATGAGCTGGAAAAAGAGATTGAGGAAGTGGAAATAGTCACAGAAAAGGACGGTTTAATCCTTAAAGCAGATACGCTTGGTAGCCTGGAAGCTCTAATCAACATATTCAACAAATATCCGATAAAAGAAGCTACTGTCGGAAATATTACTAAGAGGCATGTGATAAGCGCAGAAGCAAACACAGAGCCATCCACCAAGGCAGTAATTGTGTTTAACGTTCATCCTTCAGAAGAAGTCCTGAAAATGGCTCAGGATAAAAAAATCAAGACTTTTATTGCAAATGTTATCTACCGCCTGTTAGAAGATTATGAGAAATGGGTGGAAGAAGAAAAAGAAGCAACAAAGAAGAAAGAACTTGATACCATAACAAGACCCGGAAAGATACTTATCCTTCCAGGCTGCATTTTCCGCGCCAGCAATCCAGCCATTGTTGGTTGTGATGTGATTTCCGGCAGTGTGAAAGCCGGATATAAACTGTTCAAGGAGGATAAAGCAATAGGCGAGATAAAGCAGGTCCAGTCGCAGGGAAAAAGCATCGCAGAGGCAAAAATCGGCGATAAAGTTGCAATCTCCATTGACGGTCCTACAGTTGGCAGACAGATAAATGAGTCTGATGTGCTTTACACAGACATTTCTGAAGAAGACTACAGAAAGCTGAAAAAATTTGAGAAATTGCTTGCTGAAAACGAAGTGAAATTGATGGAAGAAATAAAGGAAATTAAGAGGAAATACAACCCTAGATGGGGTCTCTGAATGACTGTTTATGCAAAACTGAATGTCCACTTTGTTGGAAAAGAGAAGGGTGTATTTGCAGCAGAAAATATAGCAAAAGGAAAGACAATTCTAGACTTTCCTGGTCCTATAGTCCCAGAGGAAAAATCAGGCAAATGGGACTTGTGGATAGGAAAAAACAAATTCATAAAGGCTCCTAAAAATTCCATAGACAACTTCCTTAACCACAGCTGCGAGCCTAACTCATACGTGAAGAAAATTGGAAGCAAGTTTTACCTTATAGCTATGAAGAATATAGGAGGTGGCAAAGAAGTAACTTTTGACTACGACACCAACGATTACGACAACAAAAACTTCGAATTTGCTTGCAAATGTAAATCCCGAAACTGCAGAAAATTAATAAGAGGTTTCAAATATCTTAACAAAAATCAAAAGAAAAGATTGAAAAAATATCTTATGCCTTACTTGAAAAAAATCTATGAAAATGAAGGAAAGAAAAAGTAAAATTTATTTTCAGCAAAATTCTGAGAAAGAAAATCTTTATATTCTTGGCTTCACAAATATTTTTGTTGTTGATAATTTTTGGTACCAAATTTTAGGGTGCCTGTTTTAGAGGTGAAAGAATAGAATGGGCAAATTGAAAAACATTCAGATAATAGCCGAATTTTACGGCTGCGATCCTGAATTGATTTCACGTTCCGATACAGTGAAAAAGATCATAAACAGGGCAATAAGGAAATCAAAACTGACCAAGATTAGGTCTCACTATCATCAGTTCAGGCCCAGCGGAGTTACAGGTGTTGTTCTACTTGCTGAATCCCACATAACCATGCATTCTTGGCCTGAGTACAATTATATTGCTCTGGATTTGTTCTCCTGCGGCGACAAGAAAAAAGCGGTTATCGCAATGAAGCAGCTTACAAAAGACTTCAAGCCTGCAAAGATGAAGAAAAGGATAGTAATACGGGGTTTGTGATGTGGGGTTTTTTAAGGACATGATGAAAGCTGTAAAAGCTGAAAACGTGTTCATTAAGAAACAGTGGCGTATTTTGTCAATAATCGTGCTGATTATTCTTGCGATTTATTTTTTCTTAATTCTCTATAAATTTAGTTAACTTTTCCCCATTCTGGGCAAAATACTGGTATGTTGGAGTAACGGCCATCTTGATTTTCCTTGTATTTTTTCTTTACTTAGCCTCAAAAATATAAATTATTTCGTGGCTTGTAATTGGTATCATACTCTTTTTGAAACTTGGTGATCAAATCTTTCAAGTGCATTAACTTTTCTTTTTAATATGGGATCAAAAACATTATATTTTCTCAGTTTTCCTGAATTTGCTAAAGCATCAATACCTTTCATAACATCTCCCAATTTATAGTTAGTTTTATTTTGGAAATATCTATATAGAGATCCGCAGTGTGCTAGTCGGTCTCCTTTATTTACTCCTCCAACATAATCCATCAGTTCAATCAATAAGTCTTCAGCTACTTCTGATTTTTTCAATGGTTTTGAAACTGAGGCAGGTTCGCTTGGTGATGCGAGGGGATCTGCAACAGCTACAGAGCCGTCTGCAATATAATCATCGTCAGTCATGTTATCACTGATAACAACTATGCTTGCCGAGTTAATTAACTTTTCGCCACTCTGGAAAGAAGGACATCATCTTTTCCGTGATGCCACTATAGAAGCTAAGTTCCAGGTTTCTTTCCTTTATTCTTTCGTCAACCATTTCCGGATTGATCTGAAATGGCGAGTCAGACGCCATTATGTAGCCCCATGTGA
>CAYJVV010000068.1:0-3043 GCA_964373755.1 uncultured archaeon
AGACCTAAAGGAAACGCCTGAGGAATTTGGCGTTGAGGTTGATATCAGAACGTGGGGCAAGGATCTAATATTGCATCATGATCCATTTGTACAAGGAGAAAGGCTTGAAGATTTCTTGAGCAACTACAATCACAAATTTATAATATTAGAATCGAAAGTCGAGAGGATAGAGCCTAGGGTCATTGAAATGGCTGAAAAATACGGCATAAAGGATTATTTTTTGCTGAGTGTAAATCCACCATTTATGTGGAAGTTGATGAATGAGAACTTCAAGAAAATGAACGTGCGTTTCTCTGAGCTGGAAGGAACTGAAACGTGCCTGTTGTGGAAGGATAAAGCCGAGTGGGTTTGGGTTGACACATGGACAAAGCTTCCGCTGGACAGGAAAAGCTACGATATTTTGAAGAAACATTTCAAGATCTGCCTAGTTTCTCCTGAGATTCTTAATCGGCCGCAGGACATAAGCAAATATAGGAAATTCTTTGCAGACAATAAAATGGAAATAGATGCGGTGTGTACCGATGACTGTGATGCGTGGAAATAATTAACCTAAATCAACAACGTCTTTCCAGAAATTAACTGATTCCTTCAAGTCGCGAATGACATTGTTGTCATAAGGCAATCTTTCTCTAAAAGAAGGTTCCATGTAAAGAGTCATTTCTCTTGCACCAGAGCTGTCTATTGCTTCCAATACCTTATCGGGTGTAATCATACCGTCTTTATTGAACTCAGCTGTGAAAGGTTTACCTGAAGATACATTTCCTTTTATCCGCTGCTTCAACTGCAAAACAGGCGCTTCCCTGCCGAAAGCCCTTATCCACTCATAAGGATCTCCGTCTTTTGGGTTTCCTGAATGGGCATTACCTTGGTCTGTATCCAGGCAAAGCAATATTGGCACAGCAGGATTTTTTCTTTTAAAAGCGTCAAGTATTTTTCGTGTTTCGTCGATAGTTTCTGCAAGCTCGCGTGGTATAGACATATGCTCGAACGTCAAGCACTGCAGCCCTACTTTCTTGGATTGTTCTGCCCATTTCAGCCAGTTAGCAATAATCTGATTAAAAATAACATCCTTGCGCGCAGAATAATCTTTGACGCTGTAAATGCCTAGCCTGCTTCCTGTGCTTATTGCCCCTATATCTGCAGATATCTCTCCGAATTTCTGAAGCCACCATAACCAATAGTCAGTTATTTTCTTGTCAGGATGGCCGGAATACATCCAGCGCTGGCTTGTGAATGTATGAAGAAGTTCAATGCCAAATTCTTTGCAGCTTGCATTTATCCTGTCGACTTGCTCGTCAATAACTTCTTCAGGAAAATTTGGCTGCAATAAATCAGAGCAAAATTGTGCATGCTTAAGGTCTAATTCCTCTGAGAGCAATCTCGTCCAATCTTCAGGTTGCGGCCATCTATTAACAGCAAAGCCCAAATGAACGCCGAAATTGATTCTAGCCATTTTATTATCACCATAGACGTGAATATAAAAAGAATCCACCATCTGAAGATGGTGGTACAAGGAGAATCATAGATTCTCCTGTACGCAAGAAACTTTGTTTCTTGCTGTATTGCTATGCCCACTTATAAGATTTGTGGATTCTTTTATACCGGAATACCACAAATAATACAACCGTCTAAATACAGGTGGTATTCCTTGTATCAAAGCCTGCAGCTTTTTAAGAGTTATCTGTTTCTTATTACAATGAAAGCGGCTCTTCTTGAAAAACCGAAACAAATAGCAGTAAAGGAAGTTGAAACTCCTAAAGTCACGGCTAATACTATTTTGCTTAGAGTGAAATCATGCGGGATATGCGGATCTGACTTAAAATTTTATAATTACGGTGACCGCGTAAAAGAATTTCCTGCAATACTCGGCCATGAGATTGCAGGTGAGGTTGTTGAGGTAGGAAAAGGCGTTGACAATTTCAAAGTTGGCGACCGGCTGGCTTTGGGAAACGAAATCCCGTGCAAGAACTGCTATGCGTGTAAAAAAGGCCTGGAAAATGTTTGCGAAAATGTTTTGTCTGTCGGTACTACAGTTCCTGGTGGACTAAGCGAATACATGCTAATCAGGGAAGAAATGGTTGAAAGAGGACCGATAAACGAAGTTCCTGATAATCTCTCTTTTGATGAAGCAGCTCTTGCAGAGCCACTGGGTTGCGTTGTAAATGGGTTAGAGTTCGCAAAAATGGAAGAAGGAAAAAGCATACTTGTCATAGGGACAGGACCTATAGGATGTCTTTCTATAGAATTATCAAAACTACTTGGTGCGTCAAAGATAGTTGCTGTTGACAAGAATGAAAATAGACTAAAAATGGCTCAACCTTTCAATGCTGATCATTACATACATTCAGAAAATGACTTTCTAGATGAGGCATTACAGCTTACAAACAATAAAGGTTATGATGTTGTCATGGTCGCAAATGGCGATACAAAAGCCGGAGAAAAAGGAATAGCTGCAGTAGCAAAAGGTGGATTTGTCAACATATTCGGCGGAATAGCAAAAGGTCTTCCTGATGTTGTTTCATTTCCAAGCAATTTCATGCATTACAGGCAGTTCGCTATAGGCGGCTCATTTTCACAAACAGAGGTACATCACAAAAAAGCCTTGGAATATTTAGCAAGAGGAAAAATAAAAACCGATAAAATAATTACACACAGGTTCAAGCTGAATGATATAGAGAAAGCCTTTGATGTTGTTCTTAATCAGCAAGGCCTCAAGGTAATAATAAACCCTTAAATAATTGGATGAAGTCATGATAACATGGACGAACAAGAAGAAATGCCATCAGTTGTCGAGGAAATTGTTGAAGAGCAATCAGATTTTACAGATATAGTCACTTCGGTAATTAGCGAATCAGAATTTCATTCTTTTAGAAAAACAATAAGTCAAGAGATATCAGATGTTTTGGAACGAGTTGATGAAAAGGAAGTTGAAATTCTTGTCAATGAGATCCTTAATGCTGAAAAGGTATTTTTCATCGCCGTCGGTCGCGTTTTCTTATCATTGCAATGCTTTGCCAAGAGATTAGCTCACTTAGGCATAGAA
>CAYJVV010000068.1:3053-4236 GCA_964373755.1 uncultured archaeon
GAAAGCATTATGCCAGTCGAAATAGCAAAAAAAGCCAGAAAATTCAATGCCCGAATAGGACTGATCACTTCTGCAAGAGAATCTACGCTGAAATCAATAACAGACTTTTCTGTGCACCTCCCTTGCCCGACAAAAAATGATCCTGATTATGGCGTGAAATCTATCCAGCCAATGAGCACTCTTTTTGACCAGGCACTGCATATATTCGGCGACGTAGTTGCGATGATTATCCAGAAGAAACAAGGCTTATCCAAGGAAGAATTATGGATGTATCATGCTAATTTGGAATGATAAAATTATCATGTGAAGAACCACTGTCTAATCCATGGAAAGCACAGCTTTCCTGGATTCATTAGAAAATCTATGGGATTTTCTATGCACCGAAACAGCAAAGCTGTTTCGGGTGTCTCAAATGACTGTTGTCATTTGCAGAAAAGACAGTGGCATCTTGAAATTTATTAAGCCACTAGTGTATTACTGCAGTGGTTCTTACATCCCGAATTCCACTCAACTGCCGTTTTAAAACGGTGGAATTCGAGGATTTAAATCCGCTTTTCTTGTTAGTTTCTTCTATGTTATCAGTCATAGTCCCATGCTATAATGAAGAGAGGAACCTACCGTTTTTAACTGAAAGATTTGAGAAAACATTGCAAGACATGGATGCAGAGCTGATTCTTGTCAATAATGGTTCTACAGATAACTCGCAGCAAGTCCTTGAGAAGATAGCAAAAGAATACAGTTTCGTGAGAATTGCAGCTGTGCCGAAGAATATTGGCTATGGCCACGGCATCATGACAGGGCTGAAGGCAGCAAAAGGCGATGTGCTTGCATGGACGCATGCTGACATGCAGTGCGACCCTGAAGACATTGCAAAAGCTTACGATGTTTACAAACAATCGCAGGGCAAAGTGCTTGTCAAAGGAAATAGAAAAAGCAGGTTCTCTTTGCTAACAAAAAGTTTTCATGTTGCTGCAGCGGTGCTTTTCTTCAAGCGCTTTGATGACATAAACGGGCAGCCAAAAATGTTTCCAAGAAGCCTTCTTGTGGAAATGAAAAACCCGCCCAATGGTTTTCAGCTTGATTTCTATATGCAATATATTGAAAAGAAAAAAGGCTACAAGGTTGTAACTGTTCCAGTAAAATTTGGCGTGAGAAAATTCGGTTATTCTAAATGGGCAACAGG
>CAYJVV010000069.1:0-4194 GCA_964373755.1 uncultured archaeon
TACAGGCGCGTGATTACTAATTGTGTCGGATGTTTTTAAAAAAGAAATCATGTTTAAAGTTTGTGGTTAATCAATACCAATGCCTGAACTAAATGTCAATAGGCCGGGGTTACCACTATACCTTCCTAGGCAGGTTTATGTAAACGGTTTTCTTGTTTATGAGGGCTTTAACGTCCCTTTCATGAAACTGGCTGTACAGTATCAGGCGCATGTTAGAGGTTCTGATATCAGAGACGGTTTTATAATTTATCACATGAAAAGTCCTTTTACTCCTGAGGAAATAAAAGCTATGACTGGTGTTGTTTGATGAGTAAAACAACTGCTTTAAAAAACTAATTTTGCTGGTGTAGAAATTCGCGGATAACTTCTCGCAATAGCTTTAAATTTTCATAAAGCACTCACTACTGATTAGTTACGTTATGTGGGTTGATCTCATGGACTATAAATTATTCTGGGAAACTGCCAAAGAAGGCGTTAGAGACAGAACAAAGCTTGTTGGTTCTCTGGCTGTTGATGGATACGGAATGGCAAGCAGCGTAAGCTATCTGTTTGGTGGTGTACCTGTTGTTATCCTTGATGCTAAAGACATTGTTACTTCTATAGGTCAAACAGGTTGGATATTAGCAGCTTATTGGGGAGATTTGACAAATAAACAAAAAGTTGCTGTATCTGCTTTATCTCTTCTTGAAGAACTGGGACCAATGTTTACAGACGTAGTTCCGTCTGCTACGATTGCACATTTTGTTGCTGCTTATAACAGGTCTAAAAAGGAACTAACATTCAGAAGACGAAAAAAATACCTTTACATAGTAGATTACAGAGTAGATGAGTAATTTCTAGAGTATATGGAACGCTCCTAAAACTACTATCAAAGACAGCACGCCGAGTATGTCAGCTACAGCGGTAACAACAGGTATTGTGGTGTTGTCAGGGTCGAAGCCAAATTTATAAGAAAGTAGTGCTATAAAGAATGTTGCTATTATTATTACTGTTGTGAGTATCAGGCCTGCCATTGAAGTTATAATGACTAGCTTGTCAAGTGCTATTAGCTGTATGCCGAAAGCAAAACTAAAAAGATAAACAAGCATTCCAGTTAGAGGGAAGACAACGACGGAAAGGAAATAAGAAATGAAGAACTCCTTCTTTATCTCGTTGCCTATGCGCAAATCAGTGTCCAGCGTGCCAAGATGCAGCTTTGTCGATATTCTTGAAGCAAGCGTGTTGCCTATGTTTCCGCCCTCTTCAAGGAATACAGGAAAAAGAACAAGGAGTATTGGCAGAGCGGTAAGAACGTCAATCTTTGCCTGTAATAAAGTACCTGCAAGGCCTTCAACAAGCCCTACGCAAACCAGCACCAAAACGGATTGGAATATTATAAGTTTGAAAGAATCCTTCGAGCTTTCTTTCTTCATAACAACATACCATAAGCTGACCAAGCCAAGAGTTATTATTAACAGAGACAAGCCTTCGACATACAAACTATATCTTTGCACTACCAATGCAGCAAATAATAAGCTGGGTATTGTGAAAAGATCGCCAAGTGCAGTAATAATCGGCGCCTGAATATTGTCAAGGTCCATGTTTCTTCTATATGCTATAAAGGCTGTGGCGAATGTCATCAGCGTCAGTATCAAACCAGCGATGACTCCACCCAAAGTAGAAATTACGATGAAAGAAAACAGGCTTATGCTTTCAAGTCCTACAAGACTTGTCATTAATTTTGCAACGAACGCGAGAAATATTGACAGTAAAAAAGAAAGTAATATGGAAGAATAAAGATTAACCTTCACGACGTTGTTTTTCAATGACAGCTTGTTTATTGTACCAAGATGCAGCCCTGTTGAGATCCTTGATCCAAGGGCACCGCCGATGCTGCCGCGCATGCCCATGGCTGCTGGTATAAGCACTATAAGGCCCGGTATGAGCAATAGCGTTTCTTGTGTCTTGCCCAATAAAACACCTGCAAGTATTCCTGTAATGATGCTCAATATCAATGCGAAAGAAGACTCTTTCAAATCTTTTGTGTTGTCCTTTATAGTCCTTAATAGTGTCTGTGATTTTTCAGAAAGGGAGTCGTAGATACTTATTTCCCGTGAAAAAGTCTCTTCTTCTGTGCTCTGTTTTGTCATCGCTCTCACTCATAGCTTTTTCACCACACCTTTAGCTAGTTTACGGAGTTTTTCGCATGCTTGAGAAGGGCCGACGCCGATAAGCACGTCCTTTTCATATATTGTAGTATCTTTCTTCGGATTGAATATCCACCTGTGACCATGAGGGGTTTCGCGGCGGATAGCAATAACATTAGCCCCTATAAATGTTCTGAGCTTTATCTCACCAAGAGTTTTGTTTTTCAATATAGATGTTTTAACAACGTCTGCCCTGGCTATTGTTTCGTCGCTTTCTTTCAAAGCTTCCTGTATTATTGGGTGTAGTTCCTTTCCTTCTATTACAGGCTCGCTTAGGTTTTTTGCGGCGATGGCAACGTTTTTTGCGCTTTCAATAAGATCAATTACGCTGATCAGCCTTGTTTTCGACCTGCCGCGCGCAGCTGCAAATAAGTGCTGATAAAGACTTTCCTCCAGCTCTTGTAAACGGTCGTAGGAAAGCACAACTTCTTTCGCGATTTCCTTGCTCCTGAAAAGCACGGAGGAATAAGCAAGATCAAGCATCAATTCTGAAAGGTTTTTTATCTCCTCAATAAGCTCCTTTACATTCTCAGCCATTAAATCACCTAATTAAATTCCTCCTGCCTGTTTTTAAGATTAATTTCTGCCGGAAAGCCGGTTATAATTGCGGTGAACAGATAAATCTGGTTCTGGACAATGATTTTTCACATCACGACCTTTATACAACGAATACCACATGTCTTTAGACGGTGATATTCCGGTATAAGAGAATCCACAAATGCTATAAGTGATATTGCTGTGCAATACAACCACATTTATGTGGTGGATTCTCTTTATATATCACTATTGAACAATCTATAATCTAGTGGTTAGAGAAAGGCCGCAGAATGGGAAATGTAGTTATTATCATAGGTCTGGTTCTTCTACTTTGTGTATTCTCGTCTACCGCGTTTGCGGCTACTACATATGAACTCCAGCTGATTGTTTCAAAATACGTGTTTGGACCCGGCGAAAATGTTACCATCATCGGTATTTTGAGCAATATCACCACTAATTCCACAACAAACACGACGACATTTGCAAATAATGCAGAAGTTGCTGTTTCAGTTATAAATTCCACAAACAATGCGGTCAGCAACTACACTTTTACCACAAACGCGAATGGGACCTTTTTTTCTCGCGGCAACTTCAATCCAACGGCAACTGTTGTGCAGGCCCCGAATGCTTCAGGGACGTACACGGTTCTTGCCAACTACAGCAGCAATGTAACAGCAAGGGCGAATATTGTTGTCGTGAACACGCGTATAGATGATATACTTTTCCAGTTGCCGAAAGTAAACTTCTATTCGTCGGAAAACATGTCAATAACCCTAAAGGCGGTTCAGCGCGTTGGCGACAGCTTTGTTTCTGTAAACAACGTCAGTATGAATATAACAATGAGATATCTGAACGAAAGTGTAATAAATAGTTACAACTGCGTAACCAGTTCACGCGGTACATGTGCAGTCAATACAACAGCTCCTTTAACAACAGGCACCTTCATACTCGAGTCAAACAGTTTTGTAGGATTCACGAATTTCAATGTTGTACCTTTCGATGTAGAAGCTTACATGAAAGACAGCTCGGCTACAAACTTTAAGAACATCTTCACAAGAGGCGAATCTGGCTTTATTGAAGTCCGGGTGAGCTTCAATTCTACAACGCCTACAGGGATTTATAACGTGACAGGCAATGTAGTTGATTCAAGCAGCAGTATTCTGAATCTGACAAGCATTATACTTAATTCAACAAACGGCTTTGTTGGCAAGATACCTTTCACTGCCACATCAGCCCTGCGAGTCGGTTTCTACACTGTAAAGATATCTGTAAGAAAAGAGGGAGGAGACACAGTAAATATTACCTCAAGTTTCCAGGTGCGCGATTGGTCCCTGACGTTCACAAAGGCGTCAAAGAATTCAGGTTTTGAATATGGCTACACGGCTTTTGTGAATACAACAGTATTGTTTGAAGCATATCCGGTTGAAAGGGGCAACGGCACGGTGGTACAGAACCTGATAGGCAACTTTAC
>CAYJVV010000070.1:0-4183 GCA_964373755.1 uncultured archaeon
TGGGGATGAAGGTAGTTGAGAAGAAAGTAATGAACAGGCGCAACCAGAGAAAGAGCAACAATCAATAACAGTATCTTTCTTTCCGGCAAGATTATCATTTTTTCACCTTCAATACGAACATTTTATGCTCAACGAAAGGGTAGAACCATTGCCTTTCAACACCGCTTTCCACTCTTTCAATTTCTAAATCAAGGCTGTTGAAAACCCTTTTCCATTCATCATGTGACTTGAAATTAAGCGGCGTATCAACGTTGTGCATCCTGTTTGCCAATATATCCAAGAATGCGCTTACCAGAATAAAGCCGAAATCCTCAAAGATTATTATTCTCCCGCCGTTTTTGCATACCCGGATGCATTCTTTCAGGACCTTTTCTGGATACTCACAATGATGAAGTACATAAACAAGCAGAACGGTACCGAACCTGCTGTTGCCGAAAGGTATTCTTTTGCCGTCATACACAATCAGTTTCATGCCGGTTTCATTAAGGTCATCAATGTCTATGCCTGTGACATCCGCGTTGTATTTATCGTGAAGCTCCTTGGCAATGTAGCACCGGCCGGCTCCCACATCAAGAACCTTTCCTTTAATGTACTTCCCGCAGTGCAGGCCGATTTTTCTCGCTTTCTGCAGGCACAGGGGTCTTACAATACGCGAAAATATTTTCATAATTGCACCAAAACTATTATTAATAAAAATGACATCCTTAAAAGTCCTTCAACCACGGATAAGATTTAAGCGTTAGTTTTGAATTATTTCTATGAAAATTCTGATGACGTCAAGCGGCGGGGTTGTCAGAGAAATGGAGGGCTGGTACGAGCATGGCCTTGCAAAGGAGCTTGTAAAGCGCGGCCATGACGTGACTGTTTATTCTTCTTCTTCAGTGATGAAGAGCCATGATTCAAAGCAGCAAGAAAATATAGAAGGGATAGAAGTAAGGAGGTTCAACCCGGTTTCCCCGATGTCCTTACTCCATATGCTTAGAGGCAAGTGGGACTTGCTTCACATGCACCACCTTGGTTATCTGGCACCTATATCCAGCTACGCGGCCATAAGGAAAAAAATGAAAGATATACCATCGGTTTTCAATGTTACAGGAATTTATCATGATCCGTTCTTGGTAAAGGACGTCAACGACCCGTTCTTACATCCGATTAAAAGGAAGATACAATCAAATTTTCCGTTTGCTGCGCCATGGAAAATTCCCGAATGGCTAGCTCATCTGCCGCTGTTCACAGCAGACGAAATTATTGCCATGACGGAATGGGAAAGAAATGAAATTGCCAAGTATAATATCAACAGCGACAAGATAGACACAATTCCAATAGGCATAAACCTGAAAAAATTCAGAAAAACCAAGACCAGTTATTTCAGGGAAAGAGGAATAGAAGGGCAGATACTGCTTTTTGTAGGGCAGCCAACGCGAAGAAAAGGATGGCAATATTTTCTCAACGCCATGCCACGCATAAACAAGGAATTTCCGGAAGCCAAAGCTGTTTTCATAGGGTACAGAAGAAGCTTAGAAATGGATGAAATGATTAAAAAGCTGAAAATTGAGGATTCCGTTTCAGTCTTCGGCTTTTTGCCTGAAGAAGAGAAGATATCTGCCTTCCAGTCGGCTGATGCATTTGTTTTTCCGACGCTTTATGAAGGCTTTGGAATGGTTTTTCTAGAGGCTATGGCTTCCGGGCTGCCTATAATAACAACAGACGTTGCCGGCAACAAGGAGATAATTGAGCACGGTAAAAACGGATTTCTTGTCAGGCCGAAAGATGAAAAAAGCGTTTCAGACAGTGTTATAAAGCTCCTTAAAAACAAAGGTCTGCAGCAGAGAATCAGAAAAAACAACCGTGAAAAGGTAAAACTGTATGACTGGAAAATACTTGTAAATAAATACCTTGAGGCTTACGAAAGTGCTATAGATGCCAACTAAACGCGTGCCCTCCAGTAATTCAAAAGGTCTTCCATGGTTTTTTCAAACGGTATTTTAGGCTCCCAACCGGTTTGCTTTTTAAATTTGGAACAATCTCCTTCTAAAATGGACACATCAGAAGGCCTCATCCTTTTCGGATCTTTCACTACTTCTATATTTTTTACTTGGCTTAACCCCAAAAGTATGTCAAGCACGGATTTAATTGCCCTAGATTTTCCGGAACATATGTTATAAACTTCGCCAAGCTTGCACTTTTCCAGAGCAAGTCGATATGCCCTAACTATATCGCGAACATCAGAAAAGTCTCTTTTGGAATCAAGATTTCCGACATTGACTATGGGCTTCTTCAAGCCCTTTTCTATCTCTGCAATCTGTTTTGCAAAAGCGCTGGTGACAAATACATCACCCCGCCTTGGGCCTTCATGGTTAAAGGCGCGCGTTACAACAATTTTGAGACCATAAGTTTTGAAGTATTGGAATCCAAGCATATCTTCGGCAACTTTGCTCACGCCGTAAGGCGACATGGGTCTCAGCGGGTTGGTTTCTTTGATTGGTATTTCATCGGGGTAAACTAGTCCATACTCTTCCGAAGAGCCTGCTATATGAATTTTGATACCAGTACTGAACCGTCTTGCGGCCTCGAGAAGATTAACGGTCCCGATAACATTTGTAATAATGGTCTCTTGCGGCGCGTGCCATGAAGTAGGAACAAACGACTGCGCTGCCAAATGAAATATGAAATCAGGATCGCTTTCTTTTACAGCCCGTTCAACGCTGTAAGAATCTCTGACATCCATTTCTATTAGCTTTATGCTTTGTGTCATGTGTTCTATATTGTCCATCTTGCTTCTCCAACGCATCGTGCCAAAAACTTCGAAGCCATTTTCAAGCAAATGTTCGGCAAGATGGCTGCCGACAAAACCCGTGACGCCAGTTATTAAAGCCCTCATAACGTCAGTTTTAAACAATTATATTCTTAAAGATTTTCACCAGCGACAACCTTACCGAAAATATAACCGCATTTTTTGTTTTAAACATCTTTTGGTTTGATAGAATGAAGAAAATAATTGTCCTTATAGGCTCAGGCGTTGTTTCAATACCCCCAAAAAGAGGCGGAGCCACAGAACTGGTAATACACGAGATTTCGCGCTCTATGCCTTCAGAAGAATTCGGCGTATTTGTTCTGGACAGAAAGGAATCATACAACAAATCACGGGAAATAATCGAAGGCGTCAATTACATACGCTATATGGTCCCGAAATTCGGGAATATTTTTCTTTTAAGACTGACAGAGCTGGTTTTCGGGTTGCGTGCAATCAAAAAAATACGTGAAATCAACAACAAAAAGAAAGTCGATCTGATCCACTGCCATACAGTTTTTACAGCATTGCCGATAGTATTTCTTAGATTTCTGCTCCCTAAGTCAAAAATCGTATACACATCACACAACCCCGCATGGACTGTTCCGGAGAACGAAATAGATTTGTTCAACGGGATTATAAGGAAAATAGAAGGCTTTGTAATGTCAAAAGCCGATTACGCCACGACAGTTTCGGACACAATGAGAGAAAATATAATAAGCCAGGCGAAAATAAACCCAAAGAAAATACACAGAATATATAATTTTGTCGATACAAAAACTTTCTCGCCTAAACGTGAAAAAATGTTCAAGCATAAAATGAAAATTCAGGGACCAACCGTCCTTTTTGTCGGAAAATTAATACCGAATAAGGGAGTGGAATATCTCATCAGATCCGCAGCAATAGCCAAGAGAGAAATAAATAACGTAACGTATCTGATAGCAGGGCCGGCAAGCTTTGAGTACAGCGGCAAAAACAAATGGAAAGAGCTGGTAAAAGAATTGGATCTTGACAAAAACGTCGTTTTTACAGGCGCTTTGAAAGACGAAGAACTGCCGTTGGCTTACTCTTCTTCGGATGTGTTCTGCTTTCCGACGCTCAGGGAATCGTTCGGCATGGTTATTATTGAAGCAATGGCTTCAGGCTTGCCGGTGATAACGACAGACATTCCAGTGACTAGGGAGGTCGCAGGCAACGCCGCAATTTTTGTTGAGCCGAAAAACGCGCACAAAATAGCAGAGAAAGTTGTAAATCTGCTGAAGAATACAAAAAAACTGAAGACAATGTCAAGAAACTCCATTCTCAGGTCCAGATACTTCGACAAGAAAATAATAATAGAAGATTACAGGAAGTTTTACAGCAAAATCAGCTGACTATTTTCGGCTCCGGCAA
>CAYJVV010000071.1:0-4095 GCA_964373755.1 uncultured archaeon
CGGTGGTAAAGGAATTTGTATCGAATCAACATGTTTTCTACTTATTGCTGAAAAAGTTGAACCTGACCCAAGAGATGATATATCGTTTTCTATGCTTCTCAGATAGAATAGTAAAAATTTATAATATGCTTTGTCTTGTGCTCTAATTGCTGCTAAACCTCTACCTATACAAGATTTTTCTCTGCATAGGTTAGTTGGTCCCACTGGCGCACGAACAGAAATTAAAATATCATTTTTTTGTGCAATCTTTAACGGTTTAGAACACCACTTTCTTGCTTCCGGATATATTTTTCCAAATTCAGTTTTTCCTTGAAAAAATGGCAGCCCTTCTCCGTTTGAATTATATGTATTCGAAGGCGGCGATTGCCCCATAATTATTTCTGTTACATCTGATAGGTTTGTCCATTTCCACCCCTTTGGCAGCGGCTCCGTAGTCGGAATGGCTTTGCTGATGGCTGACTGCAATATGTTGTCGATGGACTTCTTTGCTTCGAGAAGATGGGCTTTTGCCTTGTCGGTTCTTGCAAATGAGGATTCAAGCATCTGGACTATTTTCTTTTGCTCTTTGAGAGAAGGGAGAGGGATTGTTGCTTTCTGAATGTAACTTGTCGGAACTCTCAATTGACCTGCTGTGCCACTCATATGAGATGCTGCCTCGTCTCTGAATGATTGCTGACGAATGTAGTAATAGATATATTCTGAGAGAACCTTGTCTTTTGGTCTCAATACGTGAAACTCAGTAGATCCGAAGCCTATTCCATTTGCTAAGTTTTTTGCTATTGCACACTTTCCGTTTTCCATGCAAGGGGTTATCTTGGCAAAAAGCACATCGTTATTATTGAAGTATATGTAGCCTTTTCTCACTTCTTTTAATTTCCTTATTTGAGGACTTATGATTTCTCCTTTCTTACTGTCAACTGATGCCATAGGAACAAAAGTAACTTCTGTTTCATTAGAAAGATGATTTAATTTGTCTCTTGGGTTGATTTCACAAATGTCTTCAAATGCAACCAATTCCCATTCTTTCTCCTTCTGAACTGTCTGTATCATAATCATCGACCTTTCCGGAGAACTTTGTTCAAGGAGTTTAGCTCCTTCATGGCAGCTTGCATGTTTTCTGTGGCTTCTTTGACGAGCTTTTCCGGTGGCGGTAACACACCATTATCATTGGCATTGTTCTTGAGCCAGGTGATATCAAGATTGTAATGGCGCTTGTTGGTTATCTCGTCAATGGTGAATTTCTTGAAGCGTTCTGTTTCTTTTCTCTGTGAAAGCATTGGGTGGCCGTCTTTGCCTGTCTTGAAGGCTTCTACAAACTCCTTGAAGTGAACAGATGTCAGATTGGCTTTCTTTGCTATCTTGTCTATGTTTGTTCTGAGATCATATACCCAGACTTCTTTTGTCGGCCCGGGCTTGCTGAAGAAAATGACATTGGCTTTTACACCGGCTGAATATGGCATAAATGTGCCTTCTGGCAGGCGTAGAATTGTGTGTAGATTAAAATCTTCGAGAAGTATTTTTCTGATGTTGTTTCCTGCACCGCTATCGAAAAGTACATTGTCCGGGACAACCATGGCAGCTCTTCCACCATTGTCGAGGATAGACATAATGTGCTGAACAAAGTTAAGTTGTTTGTTTGACGTGGTGATATTGAAATCGCTCCTTGTTGGAGTTACACCGCCTGACTTCACGCCGAAAGGCGGATTAGTCATGATTACTTTGTATTTCTTGCCGACATGCGTCCCTTCATTGAGAGAGTCACCATAATAAACATGTGCATCTATGCCATGCAAATAGATGTTCATCATAGCAAGCCTCTTCGTTTCTAAAACAAGCTCATTGCCACTGAATGTTTTCTTCTTGAGAATGGTGTTTTGCTCTCTGGATAGATTGGCGCCCTGGTCTGTTTTGTGCATTATGTATTCGAATGCACCTATGAGAAAGCCAGCTGTCCCCAAAGCTGGATCATGAATTGTTTCGCCAACCTTTGGATCCGTGCATCTTACAATAGCACGGATTAACTCGCGTGGAGTAAAATATTGTCCAGCACCTTTCTGCTCTGCTGCATACTTCTGGAGCAAGCCCTCATAGGCAGCTCCTTTGATGTCCACATCAATGGCCGACCACCTTTCCTCGTTAATCATGTTGACGAGTTTCTTCAGGTTTATTGGTTCTCTGAACTGGCTGATAGCTCCTGCAAAAATATCAGATAAGATATTCCCTTCTTTTGCCAAATTCTTTAGGCACTCCTGATAGTGTTCAAGCAGCTCCATGCCGTTTTTCTCAATCAAAGATTTCCAGTTGTATTTCTTTGGTATTAGAAGGTTCTTCTCGTCAGCCATCTTCAGGAATAACAGATATGTCAATTGCTCAATGTATTGGCCGTAGTTCATTCCTTCGTCTCGAAGAGTATTGCAAAATCCCCATAGCTTTTGGACAACATCAGTCATGGTCTTAATACCTCTTTGTTTATTGTTACGATTAACTTCGGCAATTTGCGGTCAAAGACTTCGTTCCAATCCTCATAATTGCCTTTTCTGGAAAGTATGAGTTGGTCTTCAAAGTCTTGCTGCTTAATTATCAGGTTCTTTATGACATGTTTCTTTATTAACTCAAGCCATTTTTCTTGCTTCTCGTTGAATTTCCATGCGCTGTGTATGCGTCTGAATGCTATTGAGACTCTTTCTTCCGGATTCGTTAGGGGAACGTGCCTTGCAGCTGCATTGATGAAAGAAATTATGTCAGCAAGATTCTGGTGCGAAGCTCTCTTTAGCCTCTCTTCTGTGAATATGAATGGGTGCTTTGCAAAAGACTTTCGCAGATCTTCAAGGTCTTTAACGCTAAAGTCCTCTGGCTTTTCCATGAGTATTTTTAACGCATGAATCTGATCCTTTTTGGTTTCTACAAATTCCTCAAATTCTTTCAGGTAATCCTCTGGCTTTATCTCATCACCCTTGATTGTTGTGAGTTTTTCTTCCACTGTAAGTACCCTGTCTTGTGTCAACTCGTCTATGAGGAAGAATCTATTCTTACGCTGATAGTTCTCTAATAGGTCAAGGAATACCGGATTCTCAAATATTTCAAAGGTTTTGGTAAAGCTTTTCTTGAGATTGCCCTTGAGATTAGATGCAAAATTTTTCACATCACCCTCGGGTATGTATTTGGCGAATTCCTCTACTCCTTCTTCAGAAACATTCTTGGCTATTCTCTGGAGCTTTCTGACCAAGATGTCGGTGTTCTCATCTCGCTTGAACCCCTTTTTGATTGACTTTATGACTTCGCCTATTTTCATGCTTTGGCTTTGTGGGGGCTCTACAAAATCGCTCAGCTTGTGCTTCTTCATGAACTCAAGAAGACGTAGCGTGTCGAAGACAACAAAATGAGTCTTGCCTATTTCTGGGCATAGCCGTGTTCCTCTGCCCATCATTTGTTCGAAGAGAATCCTTGAGTTAACTGGTCTGACGAAAACAAGGTTTTCAATTTTCGGTATGTCAACGCCTGTTGTAATCATGTCAACTGTTACTGCAATCGTCGGGTGTTCTCGGTTCCTGAATTCTTTTATCCTGTCTGGCGCTTTGTCGACTTTGTATGTTATCTTTTCTACAAATTTGTCGCCTTTCTCAGAAAATTTCTCTCTGAACAGTTTGACTAATTGGTCAGCATGCCTGTCGTCAACTGCAAAAACAAGAGTCTTTTGGCCATCCTTGAAGTATAATGTAAATTCATCTACTATTTTTCTGTTTCTGTCCACAGCAGTAATAGCTCTTTCTATTTTCTTTGGAACGAATTCTAGCTCATCAGGCAATATGGTCGGCATAATTTCCTTTGTCTGTTCGTCTCTGACTTTGATAGACCTACCTTTCTTTAGCTTAATGCCCTCCATTGTTACCTTTGTATCAATATGCACGACATCGTAGTCGACTAGATATCCGTCTTGAATTGCCTGTTCCTTGCCATATGTGTAAACGAGGTTACTGTCAAAATATGCATATGTGTGAGCAGCTGGCGTGGCCGTTAATCCGACCTGAACAGCATCAAAGTAGTCAAGGACAACTTTCCATTTATTGTAAATTGATCTATGACATTCATCAGAAA
>CAYJVV010000072.1:0-4024 GCA_964373755.1 uncultured archaeon
ATTACTTGAGCTTTTCGGTATTTAAAACTAACCCCTTTATATACGACTAGCTGGTAGCACTGAATAGGGCATAAGCTTTAAATAAGTATATATACTTAATTCACTTAGGTGATGGGTATGACGAATATGACACTAGCTCTTCCAGAAGATCTGCACGAAATAATGCAGAAACACAAGGAGATAAAGTGGAGTGAAATAGCGAGGCAGGCACTGTGGAACCATGCAAGAAAATTGGAGCTTATGGATAAGCTTCTTGCAAAGAGGCATGGGCTGGTCAAATGAAAAATGTAGTGGATACGAACAGAATAATTGCAGCCTTGGTCAAAGACAGCACAACAAGAAGCATCTTATTCGACAAAAACTTTGAATTCATAACACCTGACTATACAATAGCCGAAATAAATGGATGCAAAAATGATATTTTAGAGTTTAGATTGGTTAAAATGCGTCCTGATGAGCTTTGCGGTATTTAAAATTATCCCCATTTATAATTACTAGATGGTGGCTATTTTAGTGAACTGCTGTCATCCCGGTTTTCTCAAATGGATATCATCGAATATCTCGAGGAAAAAGTCAAGAATTCCTGATACTGCTACTTTCTGCAGCAGTATACTAAATATTCATTGCCAAAATTCCCATCACGCGAAAGAAAAAGAACATCTTCGACTGCATCATATCTGTCAATTATGTCGCTTATTTCCGCTTCGCTAAAAAAATGCAGTCTGTGTGGTATATCCTTCGGATTTCTAACTTCAATGAGATCTTCGTGGTTATTCTGCACAGCGTTTTCAGTCCACAGGCCGAATATAAGCTTTCCTTCACGAGCAAGAGCCTCATATATTTTTTCCAAAGCTCTTTGGCGCATATCGTACTTAAGGTATCCCAAAACATGTCCTGTTAAAAGTATTGCTTCACATGATGCGTTCCTTAAAGGCAAATCAGCTATATCCGCAACAACAAAACTGCCATTGCGCATCGAAGATTTGAACCCGTCAGAACATATATCGATGCCAAAGCAATAATGTTTTTCTCTGAATAGATCAACATAATGGCCATTTCCACACCCCAAATCTGCAATACGAGACTGATTTACGGGCAAGTTTCTAGCTATCAAATCTACCTCCTCCAATCTGATGGGTTTATAGTCATCATTAGGCAGATTTCTGTATCTTTGTTCAAAGTTGGTATCTTCATCAACAACGCCGCCATATCTTAATTGTGATTCTAATTCCGAGAAATCTCTCAAAAGTGTATGACTGTCTGGTACATCAAAATGCCACACTACTCGGCTAAGCGCTGATGCCAAAGAGCGCCCTTCTTCCATCAATCCAAGTATTTCGGCTGAGACATCATTAAGATTATAAAAATTGCTTGTTCTCCTATCGAAGAGAAGTGCAGATTCACCTTCCTCTCTTAGAACAAAGTCCTTGTGATTAAATTTGTAGCGGGCGCTCATAATGCTCATCGTCTGGTCTTTTTGCTACCATACATCTAGGATCCGCAGCTTCGAATCTTTGAAATATGTTGTATGCGCTGGCAGGGCATCCACCCCTGCAACTCTCAGCATAACTACAGCCCTCACAATCAGAGATATTGTGGGCGTCGCGGTTTCTCAGGGCATTTAAGTATGCGCTGCTTTCCCAAGCTTCTTTGAATGGCGTTGTGCGTATGTTCACATCAGAAAAGCGAAGGTTGTCGCATGGTAAAACATTGCCTCTACTGTCGATAACGCAGCGCGACTTCGCGCAATCGCAGTTTGTAAATATCCTGTCCAAATCATCCAGTTCGCTCATATCATATGGTTTTATCAAGCCATTGTTAATAAGGGCAAATCTAGCACCCTGTATCGTGACTGTAATTCTTGGCTCAAGTTCTTCCCTCTTCTCTTGAAAATATTGAACTGTTTCTATCCATGCCCCTTCTGGAGGGGCTTTAGTGTAAAAATCGTCAAGTCCTCTGCCCCCGGGCTGCAAACCCATTATATGAAGGGCATCGGCTCCCATGTCTATGGACATGTCTGCTATCTCAGGAATTTCTCTCCAATTGTAAGACATGACTGTCGTACCAATAGTAACTGGTATTCCCGTTATTTTGGCCCTCTTTGCTGCATCAACAGCTTTCTGAAAAGAGCCTTCGTGGGCCCGTATTCTGTCATGAGTCTCTGGTCTTGCACCATCTATGCTTATTTGCATATTGTCCAGCCCATATTCTTTTAGTTTGCGAAGTGTGTTGTTGTCCAAGTACCAGCCGTTAGTAGAACATGTAACTGCCATACCTTTGCCTTTGGTATACTTAATGACGTCAATCGTATCGCCTCTTATAAACGGTTCACCACCAACTATCTGCAGCCTGAAAACTTTCATATCGGCAAATTCGTCTACCAGTTCTGTTATTTCATCATAAGTTAATTCATTAGGGAATTTGAAGGGCCCTGAAGAAGAATAGCAATGGGTACATAATAAATTGCATTTGTTTGTTATTTCCAAGCTGACCTCAACAGGCGCCGACAAATACTTCATTGCATTAATCACTATACTAATCTTTTTTAATCCGCTTGACGTATGAAGATTATGATATTATCACCAAAAATAAACTTCCTCACGAATGTATATGTTCATATAGAAAACCTTAGCTGTTATCACCGCTGGTCTGATAAGTCCTATCCGCACCAATTCGCAAATAACGCTATATCGCCTTTGGAAAAAAGATATTTGGCTTGGTACAGGGCATTCCGGAAAAGACACTTCTTTGACAGAGAATACGAAGATGCGTTTTCTTCGGGAAGTCTAGAGCAAGCTCTAAAAAGGCTGAAACACCTGAAAACCTTGGATAAAAAATACCTGGAAAAGATTTTCCTTTATTTTATGCAGGATTTTCGCAAAGAATGGAATGAAAACATAAAGGGCATAAAACCATTCAAGAATTCCATATCAAAATGGTGGGAAGCCAAGAGTCATGCATTTATTACTGGTGTGAAATTCATTTCCGATAAGCTGCCGCGGCGTGTGCCTGTTTTCGTGTGCTGGAATCCCGTAGAATTCAAAGCAACGCAATTCGGAAAAGGTTCTATTCTTATCGAAATGAATAAATCTGTACTCTCAGCCAGGGTATTTCAAGTTATTCCACACGAGCTTGCCCACATGATGGATATAAGCTATGGGCCGGATTCCCTTGCAGTGTTCAAGAAATTGTGGGGCAGCAATAAAGCAATGCTTGTGCACGAAGCTGTTATAAGCATTTTGTTCCCCGGACCAAAGCAGGTTATTCAAGATACATGGAGTAAAGATGTGGATAAATTAGTCTCAAAAATCCGGCCAAGTTTAAGAATGTCTATTCGTTCGGGAGAGCCGTACGAGGATTTTTTATTGCGTATTCCAGATTTTCTTGACTCATGACACGAGGAGGTCGAGGAGGTAGAGGAGCCTGTGACCATGGCTGTTGCCATGGAGGACCCCACATGCTGGTCATTTTGTCGCCTGCTCTATAGAAATCACTAAAGTATGCGCTTAGTTTTATTTCTGGACGCTGATAGGGTTTTTTGTTACCGTTCATATAGAAATATAGTAGTTGAAGCTTCTTATATCTAATGCTCTGGAGATAAAATATGGAGGGAGGGAGAAAAATAAAGGTAGAAGCAATGGAGTCCGATAAAAAAGTAGAGTACGAATTTAGGCTTGGGAAAGGTGAGGCGTCTTCCATTGCGCTTGCATCAAAGGGATATATTTTAGCTGCAGACGACAAGGCCGCAATCAAGGCGTGTAAAGTATTTGGCATAGAATTCGTAACAGCAATAGAGTTCGTATTGAGGGCATTTGAAAAGATAGGTGATAAAAATGAATAAAGTAGTTAGTCTGAGGTTGCTCATAAGTTCTTTTCTCAACCTCATTGAATACTTCTCCTTCTCTCCTCAACCGTAAGATCTTTTCGTACGTAGGGACATCAACAAATAAATTATTAATATACCCAATCACAATTAAACTACATGAAAAGCCGTACATTAGAATTGGTTATAGCGCTTTCTCTC
>CAYJVV010000073.1:0-3301 GCA_964373755.1 uncultured archaeon
AGATAGTGGAAATGAATTATCAGGCGTATAATTGATTCAGAACTTTTGAATAAGTTTAGAGAATTTCCAACGTGCCGAATTTGCCGATGTTTAATTGCAATGTCCCGTTCCATTCGGTTATGTATCCATTAGCTATCTTGACTGTGTCGCCTTCTTTTATCTTATCTATGTCTTTACCCCATAGAACAAGTATTATCTGGCCTGTTTGATCTTCCAACACAGCTTCTGCAACTAGATTCCTTCCAAATTTCGTATTAACTTCTCTAGGCTGCCTTTTTTCTACTACTTTTCCTGTAACGTTCACGTTTTTGCTGTTTATACTGAGTTCTTCTATCATATTCAGGATACCACACAATTGATATAATTGTAATATCAGAAACCATTGGTTTCTACAGTTCACAATCATCAATAATTATCAAAAACCATCTTTTTTAACATGATGATTGATGATAAAACAATTTTATTTGGAGGAAAAGCAATAAATAGCTAATCCAGAGGTAGTTCAGTAGGTTGTATAATGCCAGAAATTGTTATAGGTCGTGATGAAGAAGATTCAAGAAAATATGGTACTGAAGGTACACTTAATATGGGGAAGCATCTTGTCGGTACAGGAGAAGAAACACACTTAACGACACCCGTGCTTCTTGATGCTCTGCGGCCACACGTAATAACAATAACTGGCAAGAGAGGCGAAGGCAAAAGCTACTCAATATCAATAATTGCAGAAGAGATATTCAAGTTGCCCGATAAAATAAAAAAGAATCTTTGCTGCATTATGATAGATACACAGGGCATATTCTGGACAATGAAGTCACCTGATGAAAGAGAACTAGCATTGCTCAATGCATGGAATATGAAGCCGCGCGGTTTCCCAGTTGACGTTTTTGTACCTGAAGGTCAAGAAAAATTGTTTTCTCAAGCCGGAGTCGACTTTGATGGTGTTTTTTCTGTATTGCCGAGCGAACTTAGCATAGAAGACTGGCTTAGCGTATTTGAACTGAAACCCACTGAACCATTAGGGATTCTTTTGCTGAAAACTTTCTCGAAACTGGCAGGGACTTATGGTATTGATGATATAATAACATCAATTGCCAAACAGGAATTCAATCAGACAGAAAAGCTTGCATTGCAGAATTTTTTTGATGCTGCAAAATCATGGGGTATTTTTGGCGAATCTAAAATGCCATCGCTTCTTGAACCAGGAAAAATTTCTGTTATTGATGTTAGCTTGACGCCACAAAATGTTCGCGCTTTGTTGCTCGCGCTGGTGTCAAAGCATATTTTCTCAGAACGTGTTAAAGCAAGAAGGCTTGAAGAACTGGCAGAAATAGAGATCACAACATTGAAGAGAACACCTATGCCATGGATTCTCATCGACGAAGCTCATAATTTCTTACCCAACGATGAAAAAACGCCAGCGACTGACATACTTTCTAGACGGATAAAAGAAGGAAGACAGCCAGGCATTACATTGGTTTTTGCAACACAAAGGCCGGAAAAACTCCATCCAGATGCATTAGCGCAAACTGACATAATCATATCACACAGATTAACTTCAAAAGCAGATGTTGACGCGCTGCGCAGCATCATGCAAACATACATGCTTTTTGACATAAGCAGATACATCAACGAGCTGCCCAAGATCAAAGGAGTTGCAATAATTCTTGACGACAACTCAGAGCGCATATACAAAATACGCATGCGTCCAAAACAATCATGGCACGCCGGCGCGAGCCCTGTTGCGATTTGAAAAATATTTCCTATTAACCTAGCTTTCCAGTTAACAGCAAAAATAGTAATGGCAAGAGTATCATAACAGCCACAGTAATAAGTATAATTTTCATGCCTTGCTTCATGCCTTTTTCCTTGAATCCGAAAATCAATCCGACAATCAAACCGCCAAAGTGACCGATGTAAGAAATATTTGTCGGTGGACCGAAAACAAACTGATAGGCATTGTAAATGGCGTAAAACATTCCTAGTAGAGCAAGTGGTATTGGAACAAAAAAAGGATAGAGTGACAGATCGACTGGCCTGACCAGCATCCCGGCGCCGATAAGTGCAAAGACGCCTGCTGAAGCACCTATTGATACTGTGTTGAACCCATAGATAGGAAGCGAGGCAAGGTCTCCAGCAAAAGCGCCAAGAAAGAATATAGCAAACATTTTTGCGGCGCCGAGTTCTTTTTCTACTGCAATGCCAAAGAATAACCAAATCAATATATTTGACAGCAAATGCTCCAGACCGCCGTGCATGAAAATAGAAGTTATAATAACATATGGCCTTTCAAGAAAATTAGCACCTGAAAAGCCATATGTATTGATTAGTTCGTTATCTGAGAAAACTTGATAGGCAAATACAGCTAGTGTTACTGCTATCAGCAAGACTGTAAGTTTCATTGACACCACTAATGTAAATTGTGTTTATTAATTTGTTGAAGTTAGATTTTATATGCAATTTCTCAAAAAGTGTGTAACGGGTATCTCAGTCTGCTTGTTGCCGTTCGGTCCGGCAGCAGTTGAGGAAAGGAGGCCATTTGTTTACCCTACAGGTAATGTCTATAGAGCTGAGATCGGAAAGCCAATTGGGCCTGTATTTTCATTTACCCTGTATAATGGCGCTGTCTTTTTTGAGTACTCTCGCAAAGGCACGAAATACATGATGGAAGTAAATCGTTACTATTTCAGTAAATATTCTCCTCCAACAAGCCGTGTGCTTCATAGCGAAGAGGCGGACATGCCCGGGAGACACATAGCAGAACCGGAGATAGCAATTTTGGACTGCAAAGAGAACACACTTATGGCCGATAATTTCTCTACAGCCGGTTCTGCAAGCCGCTGGGTAAAACATATGTTTGATTCTCTCAAGATGAACGGAAGGCTTGAAGGCTGCGAAAAATGGGAAGAAATCAAGAAGAAGATTTCGCAAGGCGATAGAAACTAACCAAAAATGCTGCAAGTTTTCATCCAAAGCCATTTTGCGCTATAGCGCAAAATATATGATCGACTTCAGAAATGCTTTAAGAGAGCTTTAGGTAAAGAGAAAACATTACGCTTCTGGACAAAGCGTAGAAACATTACAATCTTCAATCCTCTGGACAAGGATTTAGGATTTATGAATTGGACAATTCGGGAATTTTGGACAAATTACCGATAGGACTGTTTCTATTTGGATATGGGTAGTTGGGCTCGAATTTAAAAGAGCTTTTCGATTGCAGGGAATATATTTCCCAGAAGTGAAAACCATGTCCGAACACGATGAAAACGCTGTAACAGAACAGCACGTTGAGGAAATAATACAG
>CAYJVV010000073.1:3311-3927 GCA_964373755.1 uncultured archaeon
TAATGTAGAACCTGTAGTTGCAGATACGCCAAAAGAACACATCGATCATGTTGATCATATTATAGCATCTGCTTCGAAGCCAGTTGAATCGCCAGTTGTAAGAAGCGGCGTGAGCTTTGACAATGTCATTGATTTTGAAGCCCACAAGGCTCATATAGCAGTATTCGGCTGTGGAGGCGCAGGGAATAATACGATTACAGCATTAACTGAAAAGGGCATAGAAGGCGCGTCAACGGTTGCGATAAACACGGATGCCAAGCACCTTTACGTAAGCAAGGCGCACAAGAAAGTGCTGATAGGTAAGAACCTGACACAAGGATTGGGTGCAGGCGGTTATCCAGAAGTTGGCAAAAATGCTGCACTGGAAAGCAAGGGAGAGTTGAGGGAGTTACTAAAGGGCGTGGATCTAGCATTCATCACATGCGGCCTTGGCGGCGGCACAGGTACAGGCGCTGCGCCAATAGTAGCTAGGCTCGCACGCGAGTCTGGTGCGATTGTCATAGCAGCTGTAACGCTTCCATTCAAGCTCGAAGGCGCCCGAATCCTCAAGGCAGAAGAAGGCCTCGTCAATCTGCGAGAAACCTTCGTCACAGTAATCGTCATTGAGAATCAGCGA
>CAYJVV010000074.1:0-3910 GCA_964373755.1 uncultured archaeon
TAGGTTCTGATTGAGGAAGCTCTGTCCACTCTCATAAGAGGAGACTAACACAGCGTCGCTGTGTTTATTCGACTCCTTGTGAAAATGTGTGGCAAGCAAATTGCATGGCTGAGAAGTCATTGGCAGGAACAGAAACGATACTGGGGCATAGAGCAAACGCTGTGATATGCCGTGCGTGGCAAAACATGCAGCCAGTTGAAACGGCCTGCTACACGCGGGTGTAAGTTTCAAACGCACAGACAAATGTTGCAAGGCCTTTTCTTTTCACAAAAGAAAACCCCTGGGAAAAGAAAACTTTCCTTGGTCCAGTGAAAAGAGGGCTTACAGAAGACGGGCTACGGCAGGTCACCATATTCTACTTTTTCTCGAACAGATAACTTTTAATATTTGTATTACTCTGTTTACTATGTAAACAGTGAATATAATGATAATAATTGAGGACTCGATGGTATTGATATTTTTGGCCAAGCTTGACTTGATAAAGGAGACGAAAAATATGTTCGGTAATGTTGTTGTATCAAACGAAGTTGAAAGAGAAACTACGGCGGATACAAAACTTTATGCAGACGCCGTTAAAATAAGAGATAGTATAGATAGAGGACAGGTGGAGGTAAAGAAAGTGAAAAACGAGAATAAGGTCATGAAAATTATGAAAGATTTTGGTTTGGGCAGAGGTGAGGCTGAAACAATTCAGTTGTATTTCCAGGAAAACGCTGACTTGCTGCTATGCGATGAGAAGAAAGCCAGAAAGGTTGCAAGCATCCTAAACATAAATTTGCTCGGCACACCAGAACTTATAATCCAGCTGTATAAAAGAAAATTTATCGGTAAAGGAAAGGCTAAAGAAAGCATACTGAAATTGGAAAAGATAGGATGGTTCAAATCAAGTATAATATTCGAGGCGTTGAAGGAGATAGGTGGTTGAAATGGGTGTTTCAGCAATAAGATTACCCAAGGAAATTGAAAAAGCCGTAGAAGAGAGAACAAAAGAAGAGAAAATAGATAAATCTACAGCCATGAAGCAGTTTTTAATCATGGGTATAAGAGAATACAAAAAGAAAAAGGCTGTTGAGTTATACAGAGACGGGAAGGTTTCTTTATCAGAGGCAGCAAAGATAGCGGCAATAAGTATCTATGAAATGATAGATTTGTTGATAAAGGCAGGCATTAAATCTGATTACTCTTTGGAAGATATGAAGAAAGAGAGAGAATTTCTGGAAAAGATTATGAAATAGCCCGTCTTGTTCGGCAGGGCTATGGCAGGTCACCTATAATTAATTCAATAATAAAGTAAGCAAATATAAATTGTGTTGCATATCAAAATTTATTTAATTTAGAACAATATATATCTCACAATAAAATTATGTTGCATGGAAACACGTCCTAAACACATACTTCTTTCTTTTATTGTAGCAGTAATTGTTTATCTGATGCCTTTCGGACTGCAAGGCAATCAACAAATTATGTTAGCTGTGATGGCACTTGTTGTCTGTCTGTGGATAACAGAAGCTGTGCCGCTTCATGCAACCGCAATTTTTGTTGCATTACTACTAATAACTCTTGTCGGCTTGGATTCGAAGATTGTTTTTTCACAATACTTTGATCCTGTAATCGTGCTACTTCTTGGCGGTTTTGTTATTGCTGTTGCCATGAGAAAATATGCGTTGGACGAGTACATTGCATACAAAATAATAAAAGCAGCTGGTGTAGGAACGAAGCATGTGATACTTGCACTGCTTATGACAACAGCTTTCATATCCATGTGGATAAGCAATTCAGCTGCTGCAGCTATAATTATGCCTATAGCTTTAGTGATACTTTCCAGAAATAAATTGAAAAAAGGTAAATCTAATTTTGGCAAGGCTGCTGTTCTTGCTGTAGCTTATGGAGCCACGGTAGGAGGTATTGGGACCATCGTTGGCAGTACTCCAAACATTATAGCAGCAAAATTTCTCAATGATTCTGGAATATTCTTTGGCTTCTTTGAATGGTTCTACCGTGGATTCCCGTTTATGCTTATCCTTTCTCTGTTCTGTTGGCTCGTGCTTATCACATTATACAAGCCTGAGAAAAAAGAAATATCAGCCCTCAAAAAAGCACCAGAAATAAATAGAAACCAGAAAAAGGTTTTCTTTGTATTCTTGCTCACTATAATTTTGTGGCTTACAGAGCCCCTGCACGGGATATCAAGCAGCGTTATTGCCATTGTTCCTATAATCTTGTTCTATTTCACAGGTCTTCTGGATACAAAAGATTTTTCAAATGTTAACTGGCCAACATTGCTCTTAGTTGGTGGTGGACTTGCTCTTGGTGTTGGTATTCACGAAACCGCTCTAGATAATTCATTTGCGTCGTTACTATCGAATATCATCAGTGGGCAAAGTATTTTCATGCTCTTTCTACTTCTAGGATTTTTTGGTATTTTGATGACTGTTTTTGTGAGCAATACAACAGCTGCTGCTGTTTACTTGCCTATTGTTGTCGCACTCGCATCTACATTAGGAGCAGACACTACAAACGTAGTCGTAATTGCAGCCGTAGGTGTATCACTTGATTTCATGTTTGCTTTCGGCACGCCTCCAACAGCAATAGCCCATGGCACAAAATTCGTGAATTCCCGAGATATTGCAAAGGCAGGATTTGTAGTATCAATAATAGGAATGTTGCTCCTAGCTATAATAGGCGTCCTATGGTAGTGCTGAATTAGCAAAACTAATTCGATACTTACTGTTTCTGGCACTCAATGCCCGGCCTGCGCTTCTTTGGGCGCTCTCTTACTGCCAGTATCAATTTTCACAACAATTTTTGTAAAATATAGCACAATAATAAACCTAATGAGCATAGGCCTTCTGCTGTTTACTCTAAATTATCTTGGCGCCTTCAAGAAAAATTGAATTGGTGAACAATGTGTCAGCAAAGAAATCTTTCTCAGCTATCTTGACCTGTCCAGTATGCAAACATAAGCAGAAAATGAAAATACCTTCAGATGTTTGTCTTCATTTTTACAACTGCAAAAGTTGCAAGCATCTTATCAAAAGCAGCGGAAAATGCATCTTCTGTTCTTATTCTGACAAGAAATGTCCTAGCGGTTGTCTCTAAAACACAAACTTATTAAATTTTGCATTCATTGTTTAAACTGATTCCTTATGCCAGAAATATTTTTTCTCATTTTGACCCTTATAGGACTGTCTCTGTTTGAAATCGTGACGAGTGTTGACAATGCAGTAATAAACGCTGACGTGCTCAGAACAATGTCTAAGGCGGCAAGACGCTGGTTTCTTATATGGGGCATATTTATCGCAGTGTTCCTCATACGTGGTCTTTTGCCATTCATAATTGTTTATTCGTTGAATCCGCAACTAGGTTTTTGGGGCACTATGACTGCAGCTTTCAGTGAAGATCCTGCAATTGCAGATGCTATCGAAAGCTCTGCACCGCCTCTTCTAATGGCTGGCGGTATTTTTCTAATATTCCTCTTCTTACATTGGCTATTCTTAGAACCGAAACACTATGGACTTAGGGTAGAAAACTATATTGAAAAGAAAGGGGTTTGGTTCTTTGCACTTGTTTCCGTCATATTGACCGTACTAGTTTGGCACTCTTTGCGTTTAGATTCTATGATCGCTTTTGGTGCTGTGGTTGGTTCAACTATCTTCTTTATCGTTCATGGCTTCCGAGAAAATGCGGAGAAAAAAGAAGCGGAAATGTTAAAAGATAACAAGATGAGCGATTGGAGCAAGATAATGTACCTTGAGGTTATAGATGCGTCATTTTCTATAGACGGTGTTTTCGGCGCCTTTGCATTCACGCTTTCTGTTCCAATAATACTCATAGGAAATGGCATAGGAGCTGTATTGGTACGACAGCTGACAGTTAGCAACATAGAGAATGTCAAGAAATACAAGTACCT
>CAYJVV010000075.1:0-3862 GCA_964373755.1 uncultured archaeon
TGTTTTCCGTTTCTGCCAATGAATCTTGAAGTGATATGAAATTTTGCGTTGATCTAAGTTGCGGGTAATTTTCAGTTATAAGCAAAAGCTTTGAAAGTGCGCTTTCGAACTGGTTCGCTGTTTCGACCTTTGCATTTGCACTCTGTGCAGTTTGCCATTGACTTCGTATAGCAGTTATTTCAGTTAGTGTGCTCTTTTCAAAACCCGCAGCGCTTTCCACGACATTAACCAGGTTGGGTATAAGGTCGAATCTTCTCTGGTACTGTGCCTCTATGTCTGCAAAGGACCTATCAACGTTTGCGTTTAATCGCACCAAATTATTGTAAGAGCCCCATACAATAGATATGAAAATCAATAAGAGCAAAGCAATTGCTCCCAATGTAATCCATTTCTTATTGAATTGTGTCTTTGCCATTAATTATCACTTCACTTTTTGATCGATTAACATTAAAAACTTACCTACCTGCTCCGCCGCCTCCTGAAGAACCGCCGCCAAAGCCTCCACCTCCACCGCCGTGATATCCACCACCATGACTACCACCAATAAGAATAGGTGCATATCTTTTTCTTCTGCTTATCTTTCTTCCGCATTTCTTGCATGCGTATTGACCGCCTGCGAATTCGAGCTTTCCAAAACAATAAGGACATCTGTCCTTCAAGCCAGCTGATATTCCAACAAATGCAAGAAATATGACGATGGGCAAATTGGACAGAATAAGTCGCCAAATAAAATAATCGTCATAATTATCATTCCTTTGCACCGTTTTCCTAGGTTGGTATTTGATCAGCTCATCTGAAACATCAACGAGAATGCTTTCAACAGCCATCTGGTAGTTGCCATCTTCATAAAGCGGCAGGGCTTTATCCAACATGCGGCCAGCTTCTGCACCTGTTATGTAACCCTGCAAGCCGTAGCCAACCTCTATGCGCATCCTGTTCCCAGGAGTGCCATTTTTTGTGAATAGAATCAGCAAGCCATTGTCTTCACCCTTCTTGCCTATGCCCCATTCCTCAAACAGCTCGACGCCATAGCTGAACAGCGTATAGCCAGGAGGCACAGAATCAATAGTTACTACTGCAATTTCCACTGTTGTGTTCTGTTCATACATGCGAAGCTCATTTTTCAATCTTACAGTGTCAGTAAGAATGCCAGCAAAATCATTCACGAATCCCACCGGCTTCACGTTGACTGCAAAAACTACAGGCACAACTAGAATCAAAACAAACATCAAAGACAGCGATTTCATCAGTCTATCATTTGCACAAGGTTTTAATAGAGTATTAAAAAATAAAATCCCCCGAGCGAGATTCGAACTCGCAGCCTCGCGGTGACTGCTATAAGAGACACTGCTGGTGAAACCATCCAAGTGGCTAGAAACACCATCACAATAAGCCACTGAAAGTGGCTTGCTGCACTAGGTGTTTCATTTCTCTAGGAAAATTTCTACAGCCACGCGCTCTACCGTTGCACACCATCCCTAATAATTTTAGAAGTTTCTTGGGGTTCACCAAGACCTTCTTTTCAAAGAAGGGATTGGTTTTGAGCTATCGAGGGATTGTTAGAATTAGGGAACATTAGAATTTAAGCATTTGATTTGTTAAAGCTGAAAGAGAATTCATATGACAACAGAACTCGACGTGTATATTGTATTAAGTGATAGAAAGTGGAAAAGCCCTATGGAGATAAGAGATGAACTATATAGCGGGCTTAAAAGATATTTTATGGGTACTGGTCCTGTTCTTGTTCATTTACAAAGGATGCAAAGAATTGGTGATGTTGAAGATAGAGAAAGAGAGATAGCCCCTGAAAGAATGAAAGTAGGACGTGCCCCGGAAATAGAATATCGTCTTACAGACGTTGGATTACGCGTTTATCATAATAAGACAAGAGGAGCACAAACAGATATCTTACCTGAGCTTGCTTAACTCTTTTTCCTCTTTACTGCTCTATGTAGATTTTCCATATGCCTTTTCACGTGCTGGTGCAATTTAGGCTTTTCCTCTTCAGTTGGGTCTACACCAATTATAGCAAAGCCTGAAATAACATGAGTTTCTTTCCCCTTCTTGCCGTAAAGTGCCTGAGCCCTTGGTATTCTAACCTTGCCTTGAACACCAAACGTTGGGATTATCTTGTATGTGAGTATCCTAACCTCTTGATTATTTAGATTCTTCGTTTTCCACACAAGCTCTGTTCCAGTTGATGTCTTTCTTTTTGTTGGTTTCGGCCCCTCTGTATCCTTTATTTCAAAGACTAATGGTACTAGGTCTTTGACAGTTACATCGTCGACCAAACCTCCTGTTTTGTTTGCAAGTTCAAGACCCACTGTAAACTCTTCGCCTTCTTCGATATGTTTTTTCTGCATTATGAATTTCTTTATCCTGACAATGCGCATCTTGAAGAAGAACAGCCATACAAGCAGTACTGCAGCAACTATGAAAAGATAGAATGGCGTAAGGTCGATAGCGTACATTATGACAGATGTTTCTCCAGGTTTCAAACCGCGGATATCCCATGTGTAAACGTCGTCGTTAATTGAGGTAGGCAGTGTTCCAGTGTAAAAATAAGAATCGAACCTTCCCACATTGCCTGTAATAACTGTGGAATCAGAAACATCGTTTCCATAGTTTGTCACAGTCACTTGGTACTCCTTCCTGAACAGCGATGTTTTCTGGTCCATCTTCTGTCTAATGATAGTTTTCTTAGGTATTGTGAATCCCTGCTGGAAGCGGTCTAGCAGCTTTCCGTTCTGATAAATCTCTGCGGTTATCAGGTAGTCTCCTGCTTCCTGCTGACTGTTTAGTGTATAAAACTTCTCTAGAGCTCCTCTCTCTTCAGGTGCTAGATCAATAAAATCTTCTGATTCTGCAAAAGTTCCGGAAGGCGAAATGATTCTAGAAACAAGTTTTAAGTCCTTCAAGGCAACACTTCCCAGATTTTTTATGAAAAATCTTACATTTGCATTACCCAAAGGCTCAAGGTTTCCTGCCACCTCTATCTTTTCTACCTCAATACCCTCGCCGCGTGTCACGGAGATGAATATGTCCTTAAACCTCTTTTCCTTTGTGATCAGCGACTCGCCTGCAACAGTGACTTTGTACACCCCAGGCGATGTTGTTGAATAGGGGGAAACATAAAGTAGCGCCTCCCTGGACTGGCCTTTCTTGATATCCAGCCGTGATGTATTCAGTGTCATCCACGGTGTTTCGTCAATCAAATCTAATGCAAGCTTGTCGTCGCTTGCGCTTATCACCAAGATATTTATCTCATTGCTGCCGCCTGCAGAAACGATAAATGTCTGGTCAGCAACGTTCATCTCAAAAGCAAGGGCAACATGTGAAATAGCAATAACAGTAATAACAAATAGAAACTTATTCATCTTGAACCCTCTGGAAAAACATGCTTTTCCTAGCATATAAACGTTACGCAGGTACTGCTATTGTAATGGCTAAACATTATAGCAGCAGAAATATCAGTACAGTGTACACAACCATGCTGCCCAAGTCAGCAACTGATGTTGTTAAAGGTATGAGGAAGTTGTTCGGATCCTTTTTCTTCGAATAGATGTACAATCCACCTATAACTGAAATGAAGAAAACTATGCTCACTATAATAATTGTTGTTGTCAAAGTTATCAAGATCGTTTTGAAGAACAATAATATATCAAAAGGAAACCCCTTGAAAGCAGATACGGCAGTAGACAGGATGCTTATGTAAAGAGATGTAATGAACGCAATTTTCATTATAGATTTGAGCAGATTATTGACTGTCTTTGATTTCCACCAGCTCTTGTTGACCTTTCCGAGATACAAGTCTGTTGCAAAACGCGAGGAAACTATAGTTCCAAAGACAGTCAATAATCTG
>CAYJVV010000076.1:0-3820 GCA_964373755.1 uncultured archaeon
TGCGCCTGAGGAAAGAAAAGAAGTTCTCTGCAAGGCGAGCGAGAAAGGACTTATATTGCTGCCAGCCGGCACGAGTGTTATAAGAATCTGCCCTCCTTTGACGCTCACTAGACAGCAAGCAGACAACGGCATAGATATAATAGAGGACTCAATAAAAGAGATTGTATAACATTTGGTGTGAACATGTTTGAGATGCTGAAAAGACTTATGGAAACAGATGGCATAAGCGGTGATGAGTCAGAGATTCGAGACCTCATCATGAAGGAGATAAGGAAGCATGTGGATGAGGTTACTGTGGACAGCATAGGAAATCTTATAGCGCACAAAAAAGGCGACAGCCCGCGCGTTATGCTAACAGCCCACATGGATGAGATAGGACTCATGGTAAAAAACATAGACGCTGATGGCAGCATATCATTTTCTCGCGTAGGCGGCATAGAGCCGCTTACACTAATCGGCCAGCGGGTGAAGATAAAGACCGGGAAAGAACCTGTTCATGGCGTGATAACGATAGCAGAAATAAGCAATGGGGATATAATCGAAAATATGCCGAGAGGATCGGATATGTATGTGGATACTGGCCTAAGCAAAGATGATCTGATTAAGAAGGGCGTTAGGGTAGGATCTTTCATATCACTTCAGCAAGAGATAGGCATGCTTGCCGATAATAGTGTTGTATATGGCAGGGCGCTTGATGACAGGCTTGGGTGTTACATACTACTGGAACTTGCAAAACTGTCAAAGAAAACTGCAAATGATACATATTTTGTTTTTACAGTGCAGGAAGAGATAGGCATGTATGGAGCAAAAGCATCAACATACAAGATTAAACCGGATCTTGCTATTGTTGTTGATGTGACTAACGCAGAGGACAAAGGCAGCAAAGCGCACTCCAATATGCTTGGCAAAGGTCCATGCATAACGCTGAAAGATTCTGGGATGATAACAAACAGGTGCATAAATGATTGGCTTACAGACATAGCGAAACAGAAGAATATTCCAGTGCAGTTCGATGTCGGAGACAAAGGCACAACGGATGCATTGAGCATCTCTCTTTCTCGCGAGGGCGTGCCAGCTACCGTTGTCGGGGCTTCAGTAAGGAACATACATTCAACAATCGGAATGGCCAACATGAAAGACATTGAAAATACCATAAAGCTTCTAGAGGAATTTATCAAGAACCCGCCTAAAGTCTGCATAATCTAAGAGGAAGACAACCTATGGTTTTCTTCCTTCTAGCCATCTTTCCTAGTAGGTAATAATATGAAAAGAATGAAGAGAAAATTTTATCACTGCCATTATTGCATGCAGACCTATGAAGAAAAGCCTGACGAATGCGATCACTGCGGCAACAGTCATTTATTCGCCTGATTTTTCTGTTTGAGCCATCTTCTTGAAATTTTTGTCTTTGACTTGGATATACATGCAATATCCTAATTTCTTTTTGAGCTTGCCTTCAAGTTGCTCACCAGGTATTTCTTCTATCACATTTTCAGTGAAAGGCGGCTTTCTTTCAGCAATCCACTTTTCGCTTGAATGTTTTTCCTCAATGGCTGCGCATTCCTTCAAAACTCTGTGATCAATTTTCATTTTTCTGTATTTTCCTTTTGTTACTCTTGCAAGTATTGCATCAGCAATGATACTATGTGCAATTTTTCTTTTTCTTTCACCGATGAATCTTTCTACGGCTGGCATGTTCTTTATTGCATCTTGTTCTCTGTAAATTTTGCTGCCTATTTTTCTGTTGGCAAGGAATACCCTCTGAGAAAGTCTTTCAACATCGTAAGGCGAAACAATCATAAGGCCATGGATCAGAGCACTTTCCACGCCCCATATAACTGCATGGCTGGCGACTACTTTGTCATTCACATTTATTGTTGACGCCTTGTTATCAACAGTAATGCTGTCTATGCCAAGATCTCCTAGCGCATCAGCAACGTGTTGCGCATAATAAGCGCGCATGTCTTCGTAATTCCTGAAGCTTCCGTTGCGCGGGACAGAAAATGAATAGGCAAGTATATTGCTTCCTATTTGCACATGCGATCCACCTGTGAGTCTTCTTACGACATCAAAGCTTGAGTCTCTTTTCTTCAGGGCATCAGTGTCCTGCGCGTAACCGAGAACAACAGCGTCCTTTGAGACACTAAAAAACCGTACGCAAGCAGTAGGATATAATGCCGGCCTTCTCAGCATGAATTCTTCAAGCATCATATTCGTTTTTGCCGGCAATACTTCATTTCCCCAATACTCATACTCGAACATAAAATTACCTGCCTTCTATTAATAAAAGTTCAGGATCTTCCAAGTGCTCTTTCAACGTGTTTGTGAACCTGGCTGCTTCTGCGCCATCAACTATGCGATGATCAAAGGAAACTGAAAGAGGCATTATTTTTCTGGGAACAAACTTCTTTCCAGCCAGCACAGTCTTGTCGTAAATCCTCCCCATGGCAAGTATGCCTGCTTCAGGCCAGTTAATTATCGGAGTTGCATACAATCCGCCTATAGATCCAACATTTGTTATCGTGAACGTCCCGCCTTTCAAGTCTGCAAGGTCTATCGTCCTTGTTTTTGCAGATTCTGCAAATTTCTGTATCTCTTTTGCTATATCAAGGATTGTTTTCTCACTTGCCTCTTTTATCACAGGAACTATCAGTCCCTCAAGCGTGTCAATAGCGATGCCGATATTGTAATAACTCTTTAGTATTATTTCCTCGTGTTCATCATCCAAACTGGCGTTCATGTAAGGATGTGCTTTCAGTGCAGCAATCGCGGCTTTGACAACGAAAGGCAAGTATGTCAGCTTTATACCTTTCTTTTCAGCCATTGATTTTTCTTTTCCGTGTATGGCTGCAAGCTCTGTGACATCTGCTTCATCCATGTGCGTTACGTGCGGAGCAGTAAACTTGGATTTAACCATGTTTTTTGCTATCGTTTTCCTCATGCCTTTCAATGCTATGCGCTCTACATATCCGTACATATCATATTTTCTTTCTATCTTTACAACAGATTGCTCCTGCTCTATTTCGACTTCTTTTCCTGCTGCTTGAGAAGACTGTCTTACATCTTCCTCTGTTATCCTTCCGTCTTTGCCGGTCCCTTTTACAGTTGATAAATCAGTTCCAAGTTCACGGGCAAGTCTTCTTACTGCTGGAAGAACTTCCATAGTTTTGCCAGAAGCAGTTTGTTTTACTATTTTTCGCACTTCCTTCACAGGTTCTACGTCTTCTGCTTCCTCTAACTGGCCGACAACTGCAACGCCTTTTTGTTGTTTTGGCATAGCAATTGCTTTTTCAGTAGAAGAAATTAGCTCCTCATTTTCTTCAGCTATAGTGGCTAATGTTTCGCCTACATGGATTGTATCGCCTTCGCGATGGTGAATCTTGGCAATTTTTCCGCTTTTTGGTGACGGCATTTGTACTATTGCCTTGTCTGTCTCTATCTCAGCGATAACATCATGTTCCTTAACAGTATCTCCTTCCTTCACGCGCCACTTTACAATCTCGCCCTCTGTTATACCTTCGCCGACATCGGGAAACTTGAATTCGTAAGCCATTACGATTAAATTGCAAAATCAATGATAAAAAGGTTTCATTCAAACTAAAAAGAAAAACGGTGATCTGCATTCAGACGCAAAAACCCAGAGTATGGACAGCAAAGAAAGTTTCTGCAAAGGATCTGCTTGGCGCAAAAAAGAGATGGATCAGCTCATAGAAAATTTTCTCAAGATCGGAAGATCACACGACTGAACACCAGACACATGTATCAGGATCGCCTATTCAGGCTTCTGCTTGTAAAAAGGGGGGGGGGGGGGGGGGGGGGG
>CAYJVV010000077.1:0-3781 GCA_964373755.1 uncultured archaeon
ACTAAAACTTAAGATCAAAAAAAGTGACATGAAGAAAACAGCTGTAACTTTTGGTTTTGGTATTCTTCTTGCAGCAACCTTCTATACGTTTTTGCATCCTGCTGACACAGCAGCCATACTTACTTTGGCAATCTTTTTTGTTCTAGTGCCCACTTATGCTTTTTATTATATAATCGATAAACTCTTTGACAAATTCATGAAAGACAAAGAAGAGAAAATAGAAGTAGTGGAATGAAATTGGCACAAACTTGCAGAAAAGAATGTTTCCATCGAATAAAAAGTTTCGATGCAAGTTCTAACTATGCGCATAATAATGCATGTAGACTTAGATGCTTTCTTTGCAGCTTGCGAAGAAAGGGAAAGGCCAGAATTGAAAGGAAAACCTGTTGTTATAGGTCACGATCCAGAAAAAGGCAAAGGTAGGGGCGTTGTTTCTACAGCTAATTACAAAGCAAGAGAGTATGGTATAAACTCTGGCATGCCGATATCTAAAGCCTATGCGCTTTGCCCAACTGCTACATTCCTACCCATTAATTTTCCGTTATATTATAGAGTATCTGAAGGTGTCATGAAGATCCTGAGAAAATACGCAGACAAATTCCAGCAGGTCAGTATTGACGAGGCTTTCCTCGATGTTAGTACAGCAGGCAGCTATGAAAAAGTAGTGGAAATAGCTGCCATGATAAGGAATGACATTGAAAAGCAAGAGAAGATAACTTGCAGCATAGGCATCGGCTCTAATAAGCTCATAGCAAAGACCGCTAGTGATTTCCAGAAACCTAATGGGCTTACAATAGTCAAGCCAGAAGAAACGCAAGAATTGCTTTCCACGCTCCCTGCAAGGAAACTATATGGCGTAGGCGAGAAAACAGACAAGGCATTGAAAGAACTTGGAATAGAAACTATTGGCGATATTGCAAAATGTGACGTGCAACTGCTCCAATCAATGTTCGGCAGATGGGGCACGGAACTTCATTTCCTCGCGAATGGCGTAGACGAAAGCGAAGTCGAGGAATCTGAAGGCATCCAGTCTGTTGGCCGCGAGTACACGTTCAAGGAAGACACAAACGATATAGCACTCATCAGTGAAATTATCGATGCAACAGCAGATGATATTGCTTCAACGCTCGCAGAAGAAGGGCTCTGGTACCGGACTGTCGCCTTGAAAATTAGATATGAAAACTTCGAGACGCATACAAGGCAGAAAACCCTTGCAAAGAATTATTCCGATGCAGGAACAATAGGTAGCACAGCGAAAGATTTGCTGAAAAAATTCACTGAAAGTAAGAAGAAGATCCGCTTGATAGGAGTTCGCGTCACAAACCTGCACCAAGAAAGCAGACAGAAAACGTTGGGAGATTTTGCTAAAGTTTAATTCCTTTATAACCGTTTATGATATAGAAAAAGAAATGACAGAAAGACCAAGAAAACTTGATACAAATGTTTCAGGAAGAACAGAAGGCGGTCTTGTCGGCACACGTTATGGTATGCCTGAAATGTCAAGATTGATGGATGACAAGTTTGCTATAGCAAGTACCATGCTTGAAATTGAAGGTACTGTTCCTTATGTCATTTCACGAAGGTACCCACATCTAGTACCACGTGAACATGCTGAAAGAATAAGAGACGTGACATACCGGATCCGAACTGAAGGAATGGATGACTTTCTAAGACAAGTTACAGAAAGAGAAGCTGAAACACACCATCTAGAAGATGCAATATTCGAAACATTACGAAATGAAGTCGGAGCTGCTAGATCTTACGTTCATATTTACATGACTAGCGCTGATTCTTCAGAAACTGCAAAATATCTTTTGCTCAAGAAGGGACTTGGAATTTTAATAGGTGGAACTGAAGATCTCAGAGATACGTGCTTAGATGTTGCTATGGAATGGCTTAAACAAGGTCATTTGCATATGGCTTCAACACATGGCGCAGACGCTCTACCAGAACATCTTGGCAGAAGACTCGCTACAGAAGCTGATATGCTCAATTTTAATGCAAATAGGTTATTCTACGATTCCAAAAAACATGTTGTTGGTAAACTCTCAGGTGCGACGGGTAATTTTCATCCTATGATAGCTGCCGGAATTGATGGTAAATTAATTGAACAAGAATGTTGTGATATGTGGGGCCTAACACCTTGCATTTCTCTCCAAGATCCTCCACGTGAACATTTGGCTTATATTTTTGCTGATTTAGCAATCTCAGGACGCACAGTAGCAAATGTATTGAAATGGATAAAGTATTTGAAAAATACTGCACGAGCCGAACTACGAGAAGAACCTGATGAAGGAACAATAGGTTCATCGGCAATGCCACATAAAGAAGGTAATCCTTCGGTAGAAGAAAGGACAATAGGTTTTTCCTACGGACTACATGGAAACTTTACTGCTATACTTGAAACAGCTTCAAGAGAAGATGCTAGACATCTAGAAGGCTCTGCCCTTGACAGGATAAAGATACCAGAATCTTTTATCTTGCTAGATTATGGAAATTCTCTTGCCCAAAATGTTTTACGAAGAGTTGAACCGCAACCAAAGCAATTGAAAGCAGGAATATGGAGGACTTGGGGAGCACCAACAGCAGAAAGAATCCGTTATGAACTTATCAGTAGAGGTATGCCAGAGAAAAAGGCAAGAACTTTATCTGGAAAACTCGCAAGAGAAGCAATGAAGTTAGGTAAAAATTACTCACATTCGTTGCTGGAAGATCCAGAAGTAACACAATATCTTTCGGGAGAACAAATACAAGAATTTGCTAATCCCGAGAACTATACTGGAGATTCCAAGAGAATAATAGAACAAGCTCATCAAGAATTATTTGGGAAAAGACTTCTGCCACAGTTTTTATCTCTTTCTTTCTAATCTAGTCGTATGAAAACCATAATCCTCAAACCCAATAACAAAGCAGTGTCAATATCTATAGAAATTCTTAGAAAAAGTGGCATAATTATTTACCCGACAGAAACTTGTTATGGCATTGGTGCTGATGCAACAAGCAACAAAACAATTCAGAAAGTTATCAGGATTAAGCAACGACCGATCGACAAAAGGATTTCAGTAGCTGTTAGTAGCGTGAAAATGGCGAAGAAATATTTCCTTTTAACTAAAGAAACAGAAAAGCTTGCAAGGAAATTCATGCCTGGCCCACTTACTCTGGTAGTATGGGGAACGAATCAAGGTAAACATCATCAAACAGTTGGCTTCAGAATCCCAGACAACAAATTCATTCTGAAGCTGATAAGAAAGTTCAACAAGCCTATAACTTCCACAAGCGCAAACATTTCAAACAAGCCTAGCTTGTACAAAATAAATGATGTCATCAAAACTTTCAACGGCAAGGTTGACTTCATTATAGATGCCGGCAACCTTCCTAGAAGAAAACCATCAACCGTTTTTGACACGATTTCATGCAAAGTTTTGAGAAAAGGATCGGTAAGCGAAAAAGAAATCAAGAAAGTTCTGAAGGAATAGATTATTTAAGTATGTTATTGAAATGTGATAATCATGAAAGATTCAAAAGAAGAAAAACCAGCGGCTATGGATAGAAAAGAATTCGAAAGAGGTCTTCAGATAGGATTTTGTGCAACTCGAACCAATGGTGACGGCAGTTATTATTCAGACAGGGGATTTCTTTATCCTAATGTTAGAGAGTCTTGAAGCAGAATAATTCCTGTATCGATTGCATCTCACAATCATGATTTTCAACTTCTTCACAGCTTTTTGTGTTTCTTCTTCGGGCTGTTTTTGTTCATAACCAAGTACTATGATTGGTGGCT
>CAYJVV010000078.1:0-3747 GCA_964373755.1 uncultured archaeon
TCAAGATAAACAAACTGGACAAGCTATAACCGAAATTAAAACGCCTGGAGAAAATCAAGTGATTATAGCGGACTACGTTTCGACTAGTGATACTCTCAGAAAGCTATCATGCGCCAGCAATAAAGAATGCGGAGAAAAAATGGGCTTATTTAGTATATGTGATACTGAAAAGTCTCTTTGTAAAAATTTTATTGGAGTAGACGAAGCCTCTTTTTGTAGTACAGATGATGAGTGTGAAAATAAATATACTCGTGGATGGATATGTGGTGAAAACTACAAATGCAGAAACGATATTTATGTAAAATTAAATACGTACAGATGCGTTCCTGACAGTAAAACTTATGGAAGTCAATATTGTCAAACAACATTTGGAAAAGATTATTTTTGTGAACAAAAATCGCGCATATGTATCAATAAATATACGCCTTCTGTAGACGTAGTTTTTGTCCCTCTAAATTATAATCCTGGCGAAGATCAAGAATTTAGAGAAGCAGCAATATTGCAATTCGAATATTTCAAAAAACAAGCTCCAAATTCATGTCCTGTTCTAGAATCAACAGCATTTATTCAAGCTGGAAAATGTAGTGTTTCATGTAAATCTTATTGCTGTATAGTTCAAGCTCAACATTGTGCAGTTGAAAATGGATATGTCTTTGCAAGAAAAACTGTTGGTATTATTAAATCTTCTCGTGGTGATGGTGGCTGTGCTTTACAAACAGGTTCTATTTCTACTGTCTATAGTGCATTTTATCGTGAAGGACAAAAATCAAAAGTCAGTAACATAAGTTTATCAGTATTGGCGCATGAACTTGGTCACAATTTTGGCTTGGGTCATGTCGCTCCTAAAGGATCTACACTTGAATGTGCTGATCCTATAGATGCTTGTAACATAAAATTTCCTAACTTTCAAGACTGTGAACAAAACATTTCTAATCCAAGAGAAGATATAATGAGTTATTGTCTTAGCGCAAAACGATACGGTACAACAGCATATAAACACTTGACTGATCAATGCTCTCAGTCTTATTATAATATTTTAAGAAAAATACTTGCAACTTACCTTACAATCTCTAGAGACGGTACTGCAACTTTGAATTCTGTGCATGTGGGAGAAGCATATTTGGATGAGGAAGATGAGCAAGGTAACTATGTTTTGGAAGCTTATGATGATGGTAGAAAAATCGCTTCAGAAGACTTCAATGTGCAATTTTCTCTGCATGCAGATGCTATTGACGAAAATGGTCAGATGTATTCAGAGCCGGTAGAACTTAATGAGGTTTCAGCAATAGTCGAAATACCATACTCTCCAGAAATAGACGAAATCAAGATCGAACATAACGGCCAGGTGCTTGTAGCTAAAGATTTGTCGGATATTGCATCAGACGGAAACATGTTCGCTCAAACATCAGAAGGCAGTACACAGATCACAACATTGCCTGAAGACATCGCTGAGAAACAGGGAATAAAAATAACTAACGTAGCTTACGAAGAAAAGGATGGAGAGCCTTTATACAATATTGCCGGTACGAAAACAGAATTGTTCCTTGGCTTTATTCCCATCGATGAGCGTGTTACTGCAACATACGACAACAGTGGCAATCTCATAAACTACTATCAGAAACCTTGGTGGCAGTTCTGGGGATAAATTGAATTTATGAAATAATATTTTTGAATAGGAGAGAAGGTTTCAGTAATATTTTAATTAGAAGTGGAGGTTTATAAGGATGGGAAACTAGTTTCCCGACTTATTATCTGGAGCCTTCGGCTTCGCGCTCGATCCTGTCGCGCTCGCGCACAGCCATGGATTCGTTAGAATTCTTGTAAGCAAACATTATTTCATCAGCAAGTGCTTCTGCAAGGCCTTTCTTTTTGCCGAAGGCTTTACGATAAGCACCTTGTGCAAACCAGCGCAGAGTCTTGTCTATGCGTCTCTGCGGTGCCGTTATAACTGCTTCACGTGCTGTGATAGAACCAAGCTGATATGATATTATTTCTTCCTTGATAGCTGCATTTTCTATAGCATTCACAAGGACTTCAACAGGATTTTTTTTCTCTCTTTGTTCTATAATCCCTAATGCCTTTTCCGCTGCGTTCAGTGTTGTCATCAAGCCTCCGGCAAGTTTACCTGATGTCAGTCGGTGTCTCTTTCCTATGTGGCCAGGCACCATCATGTATAGAGCAAGTCTTTCAACAATATGCATCTTTGATTTATGAAATCTGGCGCGATTGATTCCAGCACTTCTTGGCAAATAACGTGGTTCGAGATTTATGTAACCAATAAGGCTTGGATCATTTATCTGAACAGCAGAGTCCCATTTGCCAAAAAGTTTCAGGTTGAATTTTGTTTTTTCCCTTTTAGGCGCTGCTTGCTGTTGCCTTCTTCTTGGCCTGCTACTTTTTTCTTGGAATTGTCTTCCTCTTCGTTCCTGAAATTTTCCACCTTCTCTTTTATCTTCCTGATCTCTCTGTCCTCGTTGTCTATAAGCCATAATCATCATCTTGTAGCTTTTTGTTTCCTGCCTGTCCTTATCATTTCAAGCGATAAGCCATTGACTTTTATCACGCGGTATTTTACCCCTGACATGCTGCCATAAGTGCCGCCCTGCGAACCGCCGAGACCTTCGATAATTACTTCGTCGTGCTCAGAAATATGATTAATAGCGCCTGTGCGCGGCACGTGAGCTGTAACCTGTTTTCCGTTCTTAATCAGTCTCACTCGCACGCATTTTACGAGACCTGAAGAAGGCTGTTTTTGTTCTACAACACGTTTCTCGAGTACTATGCCTTTTGCTTGTGGAGAGCCTTCAAGAGGGTCCATTTTCTCACGTATCATAAGAAGCCTGGTCCTGTAAGTGGGATCTCGCCATCTATACATTTTCCTGTCTTTTTTCAGTTTCCTTGCTGCAAATTCTCCTGCCATAACAAATCCTTTTTCTTTAGGAAAGAAAAAGTTTTTGTATGTCCAAAAAGAAACATACAAACCTTCTTTTCCGTTTTATGATTAAATGAAAAACATTAAAACCTTGATATTTTACTTGATTTTTAGTTCTTGAACATCAAAAAGCCTTTCAAGAAACTTTGTTACTATCTTTATGTTTTTACCGCCTTTGCCTATGACTTTTGGTTTGTCATTGGGTTTTATCTTCACTTGAATAGCCTTCTGCGAAAGGCTTATTTCTTGCGCCTCGGGTATAAGATTCAAAACAAACTTGTTCAGGTCCGGAGAATATTCGAACACCTTAATTGTTTTCTTGAAAACTCGCTCTGCATTTTTTATTTTGCTGCCATTTTTCCCTACTGCAAGACCGTACTGACCTTCTGACACAACAAAAAATATCATGTCATTCTCTTCCAGGCAGTCGATTACTGAAGAATTAGTCAGATTTTGAAAAAGGCTTATTGACTGTATGTTCCTTGTGTCTAAGATCACTTTCATTTCAAATACCGTTGTTCACTTTTCAAATCCTGCAGCCGCAATCGGAAATGGCTTTCCAAGTCTTATAGAGAATTCTTGTTGGTTTCCTTCAAAGACTTCCATAACAACTTTGCCGGCCGATTCTATTCTTTCTATCAGGTGTTGCGGACAGTTTTTCGCAACTATAACTCTTCTTACTTTCCCGCTTTTTATACTTTTTATTACTTCTTTCGTTCCAATTACAGCATTTTCTGCAGGAATTCTATTCACAGTCTCCATAATACAACCCATTTCCTTACAAAGAAAAGGTCTGTGCTCAGAAAGCACCGCTT
>CAYJVV010000079.1:0-3586 GCA_964373755.1 uncultured archaeon
CCATAGAAATGAAAGGTATAGAAACAGTTCGTAGAGACTGGTGTGCGCTAGTCTCGGAGACGATGGAAGACATTTTGAAAACAATTCTCAAGGAAGGAGACATCCACAAGGCGATAACATCTGTCAAAGAAACTGTAGATAAAATTAAGAAAGGTACAGTCCCTCTGGAAAAACTCACGATCGTAAAAGGAATAACAAAAAGTCTAGAAAACTACGAGGGCATTTTGCCGCACATAGAACTCGCGAAAAAACTGAAACTTAGAAACCCACAGGAACCGCCAAAAGTAGGAGATAGGCTAGGTTTTGTGATAATAAAAGGCAACCAGCTGCTTTCAAAACGCGCTGAAGATCCTGACTACGCAAATGCTAATAAACTTCAGATAGATTCTGATTATTACATACAAAGCCAACTTTTCCCACCTCTTGAGAGAATATTTTCTTCAATTGGAATTGAAAAAAGCGAAATACTAGGGGGTGGAAGACAGATAACACTAGGAGAGATTATGAAATGGGTTGTAAAAAAGCAGCCGTCTGCAGACTTCGAGAACGGGCTTGAAGGTTGGGAAGAATTTGTATGCAAAAAATGCAATAAATCGCATAGACGAATACCGCTTCAAGGCCTGTGTGAATGTGGTGGCGAGATGCTTATGAGTTATCGTGGATCTGCCAGCGACAAGGTGTTGTTGAAATAATTTAATTGTTGAGTTTATGCCAGTTCAAAGAAATACCAACACATTATTGTGATGAATTATGTTTATATACTTGCCACAGCAAGATAAAATCATGTCAAACAGACACATAAAGATAATAAACGGCAGAAGATACTATTATGAGTCTATCAGAAGAGGCAAAAGGGTTACCAGCAGATACATCGGTCCTGTTGATGAGAGGAAAAGGAAGCCAAGAAAAGTCACTATGCAACAGATCGAGGAAACAAAACAGGTTGTTCAGCAAACTGAACAGCAAGAACAGGAATACATAGGATAAATTTTCTAAATAAACAAAAAGAAAAAAAGCACCAAAAACCTGATCAGATATCTCTTCCTTTTATTGTTGATCTCCTGTTAGCTTTTGCTCTTTCAGCTGCACGGTCAACCAATTTTGCAACTTCTTTGCTTAAAGCCTCCGCTGCGTCGCCTCCAAGATTCATTTTCTTTTTCTTCGCAAGCTCACGAACCTTGCTTTTTACAACCAACATTTCTGTCATTCACATACCTCCATATAAGATTTGATTCGAGGGTTTTAAAATCTTTAGAAATCAAAATCCGGCATAAAACAGAATAGTAGGTAGTATAAGAACACCCATCATCGCTCCGCGCCTGATACCGATGACGTTAACAAAAACGCCTAGCGCGGTTGTTGTGATGAGCAATAGAAGGCCAAGAAAACCAGTGAAAGCAACAGCCAAAAGACAAATCAAACTTATGACTGCAACGCTGCATTTAGAATAATTTATTTTTTCCAACATAGCAAGAGATTTCTTTGCAACAAGAAGTGTTAACACAACAGACAGCCCTGTGCAAAGAATTGAGATGGCTGCAATAAACAAAACCTCATTAAAACCAATAGTAAAAAGCTGATCTATGACCACAGCAGCACCACTTCTGGGCCTTCCGATAAGCCATAGGCTCAATATAGAAAGAAAAATATTCGCAACAGATAGAGCCCCGATTGCTACGAGAAACGACTTTTCATTTTTGTTTCTGCTCATTACGGCAGCTATCTGGCTAGAACCAACCCCAGGCAAGAAACCAGCCAGTACGCCTCCGATGGACCCCTTTAAAACAGAACGACTAATTGTTTTTTGTGAAACGTGAATTTCTTTTTTCGCCTGTTTTGGCATAACAGACTTTTTATTTATCTGCAAAATCAAAGTGCTGATCCCAAAAAAACCGGTAAGTATTGGAAAAAGAAGCAGTACACCGTCCACTGGCAAGTTAAGGCTAAAAATACCCACGAACCCGGAAAAAAGAAAGACAAAACTTGCCAAAGCTTTTTTTCTGAAGGTCTTTTCAGAAAAAACAATTATCAAAGAAAATGCCAGAAGCAGGAAATGGATGAAAGGTCTTATGAGATTGTATATAGGCGGTACAGAAAGGAACAAAACAGGCATCATGGCTACAGTAAAAATACCTGCACCAAGAGACCCTATTACAGAAAGTTTTATGGCTTCATATCCGTGACCTTCTAACAACATTTTATGACCTGGCAAGATAGACATCTCGTTTCCAGGTTCCGGAGCACCAAGCAATATGGAAGGCACGAAAGACATTATCGCGTTCGATATACTCATAGACACTATAAAGGCCAGTAGAGGCAGCAAAGGGATACCAAGAAAGCCAATGAAAGGAACAAGAAGAACAATCATGTTAGGGTGTATTCCAGGCAAGATACCAAAAAAAGATCCGGCACAAAATCCCAGAAAGAGAAAAAGGAATATTTCTAACAGCATAATTCAATTGGTTGCTAACAGTTATATACTGTTATGCCCAAATAATTAAACATGTTTGGCACCGACCCGAAAAAAATACAGCAGATGATGAAAAAACTCAATCTTAATGTTAGGCAAATAGAAGCTGAAACAGTAATTATCAAATCCAAAGACAAGGAAATAATTATCAATAAACCAGAGATCATGATAGCTGATATGATGGGCAAGGAAGTCTATCAGATAACAGGAGAAGTCTATGAAAAAACCCCTGTGGATGAAAACGATATAACCCTTGTAATGGATAAAACTGGGAAAGACAGGAATACTGTTGTAAAAAAATTAGAAGAGCTCAACAACGATTTGGTAAAAACCATAAAGGAATTGAAACAAAATGAAGAAAAATGACTCGAAACCCTCTTTTCTGCTCCCTTTCAGCCTGCTGCTTGTAGGACTGGTGATGCTTGCAGAAGCAACTATTGTACTTTTTTTTCTGCAACAGCTATCGCCCTTTCTTACGCAAAGTTCATCTATATTTGCATGGGGTTATACAATACTGAAACTTCTGGCCGGCATAATTGTAACCGTTTCAGGTGCGGTCATTTTTCTAAAGCATCGCTGACTATTCTTTCTGCAATTACGCCAAAAGCAGGTCGTGTTATTAAGATACCTGCAAGCGTTCCTATTATAGTTGTCAATGCAAAACCTGTAAGGAAGCCGAAACCGGAAAACAACAGTGGAATCATCGCTGCAATTATCGTCCCGGCAGCCCCGAAAATAACGAAAAATGCCTTTTTCAATCTTTCCGTAATAGTCATTTCCCTTGCTTCTTTTCTCAAGACGTTGTCTATAATCATTATCTGATCATTTATTCCTAGCCCAATAGCTGCGATTATGCCGCCTATTGCAGGCAAGTCTATAGTCCATCCGAGTTTTGCGCTGTTAAAGAACGCAGAAACACCCAGTATGATGAGGATTTCGCTTAGAGACACCACCATCATCGGCAAAACGATTTTAAGCTTTCTGTATCTCACAAAAACAACCAAGAGTACGCCACTTATTGCAGCAAGCCCGGCGAGAAGCGCGTTCTGTAAGAAATCGCTACCAAGAGTTGGTGAGACGCTGCTAAACTGAACAGTTTCTATTTTTGTTGGCAAC
>CAYJVV010000080.1:0-3568 GCA_964373755.1 uncultured archaeon
ACCAAAACCAAAAGTTACAGCCGTTTTCTTCATCTCACTTTTTTTCATCTTAAGGTTTAGTTTAACCATACAACATCAGCCTTATCGGTGCGCCACTTCTGCTTAAAATCAGCTTCTTCTGCTTTTATGCCTTTCTGACCGCTGGCAAAAGCAAGCATGCCGGCAACAGCTATCATACTGCCATTATCACCGCTGAATTCCTTAGGACAACTGTAAAACTGTGCACCACGCTCTTTGCACATCACTTCAAGCATTTTGTTAAGCCGCTGAGATGCAGCAACACCGCCTGTCAATAATACTTCCTGCTTGCCTGTATGTGCCAATGCGCGCTCTGTTACTTCTGTAAGCATTGCATAACATGTTTCCTGAAAGGAATAGCAAATATCTTCTAGCGAAGCTCCTGCCTTGAATTTCTGCAGCGCTGACGTCATGATGCCCGAGAATGATAGGTCCATACCCTTGACAACATAAGGCAACTCAATGTATCTTTTCCCTTGTTTTGCAAGTTTTTCCATTATCGGCCCGCCAGGATAACCGCCATCTGTTTCGCGTATGAAAGTATCAATTGCATTGCCTATTGATATATCCTGTGTTTCACCGAAGACACGATAGCGCTTGGCTGAGTAAGCAATGACTTGTGTATTTCCGCCTGAGACATAAAGGGTGACGGGATCTTTTGCACCTGAGAGCAATTTTCCAATCTCGATATGACCGATGCAATGATTAACTGGTAGAAGAAGCCTGTTGTATTTCTTTGAAAGTTGTTGTGCAAATTCCAGGCCCGTTTTCAGGCAAGGCGGCAGGCCAGGGCCAGCAGCGTAAGCGATAACATCTATGTTATCTAAAGAAACATCTGCTTCTGACAAGGCTTTTTCTAGGACTTCTTTACAAACAAGTCTATGGTGTTCTGCAGCTTCTGACGGATGAATGCCCCAACCGTGCTTTGGCTTATAGACATCTTTCGCGTTTGCAAGTATCTTCGTAACATTTGCTGTATTTTCGACAATTCCAACGCCAAATGTGTGGGCTGTTGATTCAATACCTAATACTAGCATCTAGTAAAATAATATAGAATAGTTTAAAAACAAAAATTTAAACCCGGAAAACCGGAAAAAGTTTTTCGCGCAAATCATCTTATGCGCTTTCACCAATCAAGCTAAGCTTATTTCCTCTTAGCTTTTCTTTTCTTTGCCATTTTCTTTCACCTCATAGCTTTTCAGCCAGATGAACATAAGTTGGGCTAGCTGATGAACTGTAAAACAGAATTCAGCTAGAATTCACCTTTAATATATTGTGTAGGTTAATTTATATACATTTCGCTTTTCAGAATCTTGTTGTAGTAGAAATTTTCAGAAGAAAAAGAAGTTTTTAATATTCGAAATGAAGTATAAATTAATATGCAACTCACAGCAGAGATAAAAAAGGCAATAAGCACTTCATCGCTAAGTGCCCTGAATTAGGTGTTACTACACAAGGCAAAACGCAGATGGCAAAGTTCGTATTGAAAAAGGAAAGTTAATAGAAGCCTGATTCTATGAAGCTTCCGGTAATTTCTGGTAAGAATTTAATTAAGATTTTATATAAGGAATTTGGTTTCCGTCCTATTAGACAACGCGGAGATCATATAACAAATGACAAATATTTTGTAACAGTACCATTACATAACGAACTTGACATAGGAACCTTGAAATCGATCCTTGATGATTGTGAAATTTCAAGAGAAATCTTTTTGAAAGCTTATAGAAAATAACTTATTTCTCGAGTTCGCTGTAGAAGCAGCGGCCGCAATATTTCCTGTTCTTGTACTTTGCAAGGAATGTTCCTGCACCGCAACGTGGACACTCTTCATTTTTGCGCGTGAGCTTGTCGCCTTCAGATTTGTAGAGTTTCCATATCTGGACCTTCTTGTGTTTCTTCTTTGACTTAGGCTTTTCTTTCTGCGATTTCTTCTCCTTCTTTTTCTCTTCTTTTGCAGGTGCTGCTTCTTTTTCAGGTGGTCTGGCCATGTTTAATCACGATAAACGAGTTTTAGTCCAATATAAAATCCGGGCGATGCTAAACGATAAGTCAATGGACCAATTTCTTCAAGTCTTTCGAATCGCTTAATAGCTTCATATCTAGGTACGCCATGAGCATGTTCATAAGCAGCGCGCATTAATCCAAAACTGGAACCTATGACTGCAAATCCCAAAGCCAATGTAGCTATTGCCCCAACAACATTTGGTTTACCCATTGTTATCCCTGCTCCTTCTTCTCTTCTTTTTGTTCAGCCGGTTTTTTCTGCTTTTTGGCTTCTTCCCAGAGAAAGACCTTCGCGTGAGATTTAGGCAGCCCTGTTTCCGTGAATATGTGCTTTATCTCGATTTTATCAGCAGATGTACCGAGTTCTTTTGCCATCCATTGCTGCAGCGCGGCTTTTGTCGGGGAGGCTTCGCTTTCATGGTCTATTTCTACTGCAATTTCTTTCCTCTTCAAAAAAGGATTATGTTTATCGGATAGAATATTTACTTTCATGAGAATCAAACCCTTATTGCATATTTTCCAGGTGCCGTGATGTTCAGCCTCTTGGCTATTTCTGATTCTGTGTCGAATATAATAACTACTCCCTGGAAGCTTGTAGTTGTATCGTTTGTCTTGCAAACAGGACACTGCGTCTTTTCCACAATTCTCTTGCACGACCTGCATGCGCGTCTTGCCATAGTTATCACATCATTCTAAATTTCTATCTCTGAAATTAACATACACTTCTTTTTCTGGAACTCCTGAGGCTGTTAGAACATCAAGTGCTACTCTCTTTGCTTCTTCAGGGTCAGAATAGTTACTCCTGCCTAATTCCGTTGCAATTGCAAGTGCAGTCTCAGTTCCAACAGATAGCCCGTGTTCACGAAGTGAAGCACCCGAGTATCTTTCTTTTATTGGGTGTTTATACAACGTTACAATAATCATCTTATCACTTCTTTTTTTTGCTTTTTTCAATCCAGTCAAGCGAGCCCATGCATGGCTGGCGCATTGTGAGCGAGATCTTGTTTCTTCCTTTTCCAAGCGAAACGCCCACCACGCGGGCACGCACGACATCGCCTTCCTTAAGGCGGTAATTGTTCTTTTTGCCTGTGAATATTGCATTCTTTGCATCGTAAGCAATCTTATCATCCATGACTTGCGATACGTGCACCAGTGCGTCTAATGGGCCGATTCTTGTGAAAGCGCCGAATTCTGTAATATCAACGACTTCGCCCACAACAACTTCGTTCATCTCAGGCATGTAAACCATTGCTTTGAATTCTGCTGGATAGAATATAGCACCGTCTTCAGGAATTATTTTCCCCTCACCGATACTAACGATTTCTGTGACAGCAAGGAAAACCCCAAGTTCTGGGTTTATTTTACCCTCAAGGCTTTCCTGTAAGCTTTCTTTTACGGAATCCACTACATCAAGATCGAATTTCGTTGGGTGTACCCGAACTTCGTCTCGGACTGTCAAGATTTTGAACAATTTTTTCACCTAATAGTATCAAATCTAATCGTTAACCCTGAAACATATTCTCAAAAAGCGTAGCTTTTTGGAATC
>CAYJVV010000081.1:0-3565 GCA_964373755.1 uncultured archaeon
CATTACGACAAACGACATGATCAGTCCAAGGAACATTGGTCCCCATATGAAGTCCCAGATGTTGTAAAGCATCTGGTACCATATTCCACGCAATGTATTGCTTTTCATGGCCAGACGATTCATTAAGCCGATAGCACCCAACAAAGGTGCTTTGCCTTTGCGCGCATAAAATGCAGCCAACTCGGCTGCATATTCTTCTAAGCTATCTGATATGTATTTCTTGGCATCAGAAAAATTATCTCCAATTTTGTATCTGTAAATTTGTTTTGAAGCTATCGCTTTTGCTGCCGGAGTTAACCGTTCTTTTATTGTTTTTTCTAATTTATCTAATTTCTCTGTCTTGAATTTAGTCACTTCAGATTCGGCATTAAGAAATTCTTCATATAAATCACGAATTCTGGCCCTTTCAGTTGTAGCTTTTTCCTTTTCAAGTATATCCTCCAGAGTTTTTTGGCTATCGCCCATTCCGAACGGAAGGCTGAAACCTTTTCTTACTGTATATCTGAAGAATCTCCCTTTTTTAGCAGTAAGACCAGTAAGTTTTCTCCATTCCTTGTAATAAGCGTCTCTAGTTGATTTCAACTTTTGCTTTGCTTTTTCCAAATCATTTTGATATTCTCGAATCAGCTCTCTTACATATGCAGAAGCTATCCTGTTCAATTCGTACTTGCCCTTGTTAATTGCCATAGTAACGCGGGGAAGGTTCTTTTGTCCCATGCGTTCGGCTGCTTGGGCTTCCAACTTGCCGGGCCTAAAGGTGACTCTGCTTCCCAAAGGTCCTATGAACTCTGCTTCTCCTTCAGTTTCTTCATAGAGAATATATATATCGAAATCAGCACCCATTCGAAGACTGAAACTAGTTTGCTCGGTTTCAGTATATTTTCTATATCCAGCATAAAGCTCCCATTTTTTGAACTTGTAAGTCTTGTTTTCATGGCGAACTCTCTTGAAATCTGAATCTAATTCAAATCGTAAAGTCGATCCTTTACTATAACCGTTATCGTAAGCGCCGCCAGCAGGTATAGTTACAGTTGTTCCATTTATCTTAAACTTTATTTCTTCCGGAATGTTTGTCTGCACAGTTAAGGAAACTTCGTCTACTCCTCCTGCTATAGGCCTCGCCGCTCTAACTTGAGGTGGTGGTGTTCTTTCTCTTTCCTGTCGCCAATTGTATATTCCACGCTCAATTTGACTTTCAGGATAACCAGCGTTTCGCAAAATTTCCACAGCTTCACGATCGTTGCCTTGGGCGAATGCTCGCTGTGCTTGTTCTACAGGATTAGATTCAGTTGGAGTAACGTTAGCATCACGAGGTCTTCTTGGCGGTGGCAATTCATCTGTTGCTAATTGTTGCATTCCTTCCATTAGTATTTTAGGTCTGGATCTGAACCAGTCTCTAACTGGACGCCTTCGCTGAGTTTCTGGCGATAGTAAATTAACTCTGAAACGGGCTTTTGGCTGTTTACCAAAGAACCTGTTGAAAAGTGATCTTTTTTTTAGACCTCTTCCAGAGAACTCTACAGTAGGTGATTCCGTTTTATTTTTCCATTCTTCAAATATATTTCTTATTTCTTGGGGCTGGTAACCCATTGCTTCCAATAGTCTTGTTGCCTCTTCTCTATTACCTTCGATGAAAGCTTCATATGCTTGTATATAACTAGCCACAGTAACTGCCCTCCAGAATTATTGCGTTTGCCATTTCGTCACCGAGTCTTTTAGCTAATAATTAAACTATGGCTCGGAGTGCCATAAAAAGATTTTAAGGAATTGAAAATGAGAAACTATTTCAGAATCTTCCCAAAACCTTTGGGTTCATGTACTTTTCCTTTTAACTCTGGAAGTATTTCAAAATGCTTCTTGTTTAAAGTAAGAAGATAATCAGAATCTGTTACTTTGAATGTAGCTGCTATAGCTACATCTGGATATTCTATAACAGTGCCTTCGCTAATTAAATAAGCAAGATATTGTGCTGTTTTTTCTGCTATCTTAGAATCAATATCTACCCACAGAAACTGCCCTAGTATTCTTTTTGCTTCTGCTACAGCTTTTTTGAAGTCTTTTCTAAGATAAGAACCTGTAAGAATCTCAGAAACAGTAACAGTACTTATTATTATATTGTGATCGTTATCTATAAGCTTTTTGATTATTTTTATTGTTTCTTCATTTTTTCTGTCTATTTCTACAATTATAGAAGTATCTAAGATAACGTTCATTCTATTATTCCCAGCCTTTTCAGTCTTTCCTTTTCATCAGATCTTATTCTTTTAAGTGTTTTGTCAAATTTTTCAGGAAGGAAATCTTCGAATTTATCAAAAACTTTAGAATTTTTTTTGCTGATCACAAGAACATCACCACTTAAGTTAAGAACAACCGTATCCCCCTCTTTGATGTGTAACCTTTCCCTTATCTCTTTAGTTAAGGTGATTTGGTTTCCTCTCGTTACAATTGTTTCTTCAGACATATGATTACTATATATTTTAGTATTTAAATAGTTTACTACTGTTTATAGTATATATTTAACTGAAATGCCTTATGGTTTTTACGTGTATGACTTGAATTATACTTTCTTTGCTGGCTTGTGAAGCTTTCCTGCAGGCTTTACAGGATGACCATACAAACGTTTGTAGTAGTAATAGTGTTTCTCTGTTTCAGGCAACTCATTAACAAGCAGTCTTAGTTCGTTTTCAAGAAATCTTAACCGTCTTTTTGTCTTCTTTAGATCCAGTTTGCCCAGCACATGCAAGGTTTTTACCTTGTGCATCTTCTTTTCAATATGTCTTATTTTATTATATGTATCCTTGATCTCATTGATATTCTTTAGCATAATAATTATTTAGAAAAGCTGAATAAATAAGTTTACAAATCAAGGATCCACAGCTAATACTGAGAGCGGCTGGAATCTTGCTGTTGAAACTCGCTGTTCTTCTACTTTTGGTCCAGCAGAGAAAATAACGACGCGGGCTGTTCCAGCGAACCGGGAATTCCTGTTAGGTATTATTTCCAGCCTGTTTTCGCCGATCTTCATGTCTTCTTCACTAAGTTTTATTGACTGTAAATCCTTAGCGAAGCCTGAAAACACTTCTTTATCATTAAGCTCGACTTTCATACTTCCGATGTTCTTATCCATAACTAGTTCAATTCTTGCCTCGTCAAATTCCTGACCTGCGGCCAAAAGAAAAGCTGATTCTTCCTTACCAAAATAAAGGCTCCTTAGTTCCAATCTGGCGTTTTTCACATTGTACTGGTTCGGCGCCCATATCTTCCACAGCGAAGACCAAGGCTTTATTTGGATGTCCATTTTATCACTGAGCATCTCGCTAGGAACATTTACGGAATAATCGCCTATTGCATAATTGCTCTGTGCTACTTTCCTGCCGTTTACCGTTACTTCCAACGGCATAAGGTTATTTGTGCCTGCTACAGAAAAGCTTATTGTCATGTTTTGCGCTCCCTGAGTTTCCACATGCTTCTTCATTTCGTTGCTACCGAAGAAAAGGCCATTGTAAAGCTACTTGCTTCCAAGATCCGTTTCCTGCTCTTTGCTTACAAAAGCGGCATCGAACTG
>CAYJVV010000082.1:0-3484 GCA_964373755.1 uncultured archaeon
AAGCTGATTGTGAAGGTAAAAGGGTGTTCGCAGGTCTGGAAAATAAGACGTCTGCATCAGTTAAGGAAATAACTGAAGCTATTGCAAATGGTGAATTAACACAAGTGGAATTTCAAGAGACGCAATGGATTTATGATAGATTCGGGGATAAATTTGTTTATTCACGGCCTGGATTTCATAGGGAGAGATAAAAAATGGGAATAATTGGAAGAACTATAGTAGCAGCGATAACTGGAGCAGCTTTCGTTACAGCTGCATATGCAACTTTTGCAGCATTAGGTACATCAGAGGGAGTAAATGACAGGCTTAGAAAAGCTGAAAGAATAGTAGGTCAATATACAGGAAGGCCTGTTAGCATAGAGGTGCATAACAAAGATTTCAGACTTAGAGATTATGTAGTAAGAGATAACGATCCAACTCAGATAACTCTAATTACAGAGTTTCGTGGAAATCCATATGAAAAAACTTCTACACCAAGACCAGTTAAATTCAATATTTCTGATACGCCAGAAAATATTGCAGCGATGAGAAAGTCATTTTATGAGCTATTACAGCCAAAAAATGGAATTGAAGCAAATGTTTGGTGTAAAATAAACCCACCAACACATAAAGAAATATCAGATGGCAAAGGAATTTTTGAAAATCCGTACAACAATGAACTTCAGTGGTTTACTCAAGATACAAGTAGAATAAAATGTGATACGCTTGGTAAAAAAGAAATAGATGTTGGAAATAGACACGACACAAGACCAATTAAATTTTAATTTATTTTATCATATTTGTTGATTTAACACAGATTCAACGTAACCGACATCAGCTCCTGTAGCACAACCCCAGCCATTGTAAGCACGTAAAGCCGCTTGCCATCCAGAATATGTTTTGTATTTTTGGTTATATTCAGTATTTTGACAGGAGATGTCTATTATTTTATCTCTAAATTGAGGATCATTTCCATATAAATTATATTGGGTTATCAAGATCTGAATACCCGCTCGAATATTGCAATCAACATTGGCAAAACTTTGACAACTAAATCTACTTGGCGTATGGTCTTTTAGACTTATTTGCATAATTCCGCAGCTTAATTTTCCTCCAACTGGAATTGTTTGGACACTGCCTTTGCAACCATCTGATCTCTGGCATGTACTGCATAATACATTATTGAAATCGTTATTGTTATTCGAGCATCTGAGATCGTTACTAATACAATGCTTGTAAGAACCTCTGCTTTCCCATCCAGCTATCTTTACAACTAATTCCTCAAAAGAATTTACTTTACTACTAATGTCGGATTTTATTTGCTGATCAGCTCCAGTCGGTTTCATACTGATAGCTATTTGTCTTATTCGATCAGATATTTCACCTGTAGTTGTAATAGGAATAGGCGTTAATTGTTGTTTAGTGGCATCAAATTTATTTCTACAATCTGGATTCCAATCAAACCCGTCATCGCTTTTATAGCAACATAATTTTATTCCAATTCCGGGATCTCTACATTCTAAAGATACCGTGTGCACTTGACCACTAGAGTCCTGAACAGGTCCGACTTTTGGATCGCATTCAAAAGTACTTTTACAAGCACCTTCGCCTACATCGCAGTTCTTACCACCTTTTACCAATGGTATATTACTACAATAATCAGATCCTCCAAATGTAGTTGGTGTCGTGCCCGGTAGTGTTGTCTTTGCTACGCATCTGCCGTTCTTTGTTGGATCTGTAACTGTAGTTCCGATCTCGGTTAATGGAATTTCTACTCTAGTAGTGGCTGTAGACAGTTCCCACGTGCAGCTGAGGCTGCATCTCTGAGACGCTTCTGTTTCGCAGTCGTATTTTTGTGTGAATGTGCTGCAGGACTTTTCGAAGCAGGCGCGGCAGGTACCAGGATCTAACGAGGAACCTGTTGTTGGCACAGTTGTGCGTGATGTGTCTAACCAGCACTGGCCAGACTGTGGTTTGATGTTATTGCAGGTATTTCTTGTGCATAAAGTCAATGCGCCAGTTCCACATTTGCCGCATAAATCGTCATTAGGATTTGCAACGATGCCTATGGAACCTGTTATCGGAATAGTTTTTTCTTTGATGATTCTGAATTCATATGTTGGCAACTCAGCTGTTATCAAGCCTGTTAGCACGCCTGCACTAGCTAAATTGCTATCAGGAGTTGTTTGGAAATTGCATAGTATTGAGAATATGCTGCTGAATTCATATTGTCTTATTTCTTGATTGTTTTGCATTACGTAAACAAGTGCTTCTTCACGCGAAGAGTCGAAATCAACATTGATTTGTTTTGCTCCTACAATTGATACTTTACCTGGATTCTGTAGTTTGATACCGCCTCCTCCGCAGTCAAGACCGCTTCCAATTATCTTCTGCATTCTAAGTATGATGACATCTTTGAATTGGCGGAGGAATATTCTTCCATCATCACGGGCATTTGAAACAGATACAAGCAATAGCGCGCGCTTTCCAGTTTCAAGCGGCTGCGGGCCGACATTTAGTGACAGTTGCGCTGGCGAGACTTTTCCAACTGCAACAACCTGTCGATAAACGTCTTCCTTTTCTGCAAAACGCCTTTGGAATTCACTCTTGCTCATTACTGAAACAAGCAAAGAAGAATTTGTCGAGTAGTCGTAGTTTAAATTGATGTAAACAATACCAAGCCTTGATTCAGCTTGTCTGTCTTTCTCGTACTTTGCCCTAAGGCCACGGATCTCAATTCTTCCTGATTCTCCTGGCAATAAATATACTTCACCGTTTCTTTTATCGAGCGGGGTTATCACAGCTTTTTTACTATCAGCAAATTCACAATATGAGTTGCATTTTACATTCTCAGTGCCAGTTTCGTCTTCTATTTTTATGTTGCGCGCAGGCAGATCACCATCATTCTTTACTACCATAAACATAGCGAATTCAGCTCCTTGTGGTACTGATGGCGGCAGCAGATCAATATTGGTTATTTCTAGCGCCCGCGGTATTGCTAATGGCCTTTCAGGCCTGACATTCGTAACCTGTTGTTTTGCATACCAGACGGTGGGATTGGTAACAAGCAAGGAGATATCGCTGACTGCATTAGTCCCAGCGCGCCACGCGACTAACACTGGCGTACGGACTTGATTTATCGCCCCTTCGTACACAGCTTTGTACGGCCCCAGCGCCACCCAGCCGAAGATAAGCACTATTACAGACATCTTCAGCACAATTGGGAAGCCGCCTGTCTGGTAAAACTGGAAGACTCCGAAAAATATGAAAAGGAATGCGAAGAGCATGTAGTAATAGAACGTATCCAGATACAGTCCTGGCTGGCCGATCAATGCGAAAAGGAATATTGTGATGCCTTGCGCGATAAGCGCCCCTGAAACCATGCTGTCGAGATAGTCCAATGCGTATTTGCCTGATTGGAAATTCATAACCCAGTTAATCACTGCGCCTCCACGTGGAATAAGATATAAACACAAACTGGGATTCAGGGTGTATGTTGGTATTA
>CAYJVV010000083.1:0-3459 GCA_964373755.1 uncultured archaeon
GAACAAGGTTCTTCGAGAGGCCAAAAGACAGAAGTCTTTTGAGCATGCCAGAAACCTACGGTTTTCTGAGCAGAAGGAAGAAAGAGTAACTAGAAACACCAAAGGTGTTTCATTTCACTTTGTTGTCTTCCTCTTTAGAACGTAGGCGTGTTGCCTTCGACGCCCTTTACAACTACTGTTGTCTGCTTGTCTACGTTATAAAGATAAAATAGATCGAAGGTCATCAAAATTTCACCGAAAGGTCTGCTTGTCCATGCCTGACGATCGATGGCAAGCGTGCAACCAAAAGGCGCGCGTTTGTCAGAGCGCAGTCGCAGTATTTCAGAGTTGCCGCCTAGCAATAATTGCTGATTGCCTGTGGTGAAGAGTCCAGGTGTAACGAAAACAGGTGCAGCAATTTGACCGCGATTCAGTGCAGCTGAAACACCTGTTCCAAGGCAGTCATCGAATTGCACCCCAGAGCCAGAAAGTGTTATTGCGCCAAGTATGAAGCCGCCTTCCTTGCCTGTCTGGCCAGGCGCGCCAGTAAACTCCGCAGGCGTTGGTATACCATCACCAACATTTTGAAGCTCTATAATATACGTTGCCTTTTCAAGTGGATTCAGTCTCATTGCATCAGGGTCTGTATTTACTATAATAGGGCTTGTAGCTCTTGTTACTGCTACCTTGATAGGTGCACCTCCAAGTGGGTGGTCTACACTGATAGCACTATCAATTGGTTTGCCAAGGTTTATCCTTGATTCAAATTCGTTTTTGGTCATGACAGGTATTTTGATTGACGCAGTTGTTTTGTAAACATAAGTGACCCTTACAGCGGGATGGAATTCTGTTCTTAGTCCTTCAGGCAATACAGGCGGAGCCAGAGTCCAGTCTGCTGTGAATGATTGGCCTGGCCTGTTCCTTTCCTTGTCTGGTCGCGCTAATTCTTCCTGGAACTTGAAGACTTGTTGCAGTTTTGCGTCGTTCTTGAAAAGATTCTTGTTGCATATGGCCTCCTTGCTGAGATCTGAGAATATATTACCTATGAAGCCTGAGAGTGAGACACCAGAAGCACCTTTAGCTACAGAAACGCAGAAATTTCTTCCTATGCACAGGTTGCCGAAGAATGATCCAGAGGAAGCAAAGCCTATTGCATTGAAATCAGATATCCCTTGCAAGGAGAGTGTATCCCCAGAAGTTGTTCTCCAGCTATCAACGTTGAGCAACTGAGCCCGCACGCATGAAGCTGTTGTTCCTCCCACATTTTGAACGTCTGCGAAGAATGAGACTAAATCGGTGGGCTCTGCAATTGTCCTGTCTGCTGAAAATTCATTGATCTTCAAGCCGTTGTTAGGATCTATAGTAGTTGTGCTGCCAACGCATGCAGATACAAATATTATAGCAAGTAAAGCAAGTGGTAAAAGAACGGGTCTCTTCACTCGAATGCACCAGTGAATTGGATAAATTAAGTCTTTGGCGATATAAATAGTTTAATTTTTATGTTCGCAAACCTTTAACAGATACCGTCGTCTCTTTTTCTATAAAATAAAGATAGCTTAAATCAAAGGTTATAGTGGCCGTACCAAAGGGCCTTGAAATCCACTGGTTTCTTGCTAGCGCGAGCGTGCAGGAGAATGTTGCAGAATCGCCGTTTCGCAGCACTACGCCATTGTCCCCTTCAGGAAGATTGATAACATAATAAGATGCGTCATAAGTCTGCTGGGAAGGTCGTTGCAGAATCTGTTGCTCAAGCTGCGCACTGCTGGTGCTGATGCAATCTACAGGTGTTATGCCACCTGAAAATCTCACAGTCCCTTTGATGAGGCCATTAATGTTGTTTGTGAACGGGATGCCATCGCCCGTGTTCTTGAGCGTTATTGTGTAGACGACTACCTCGTTGTTATTGAGTCTTATAATGTCAGAATCTGTGTTGACAATGATTTGGTCAGGTCCTGAAATAAAAACTTTTATCGGGCCGTTGGTGCTTGTTGCTTCCAAAGATTTCACATCCTGCGATTGCCTGATTTCGTTCTTTGTGTAGACAGGTATATTTATGGCTGCAGATGTCGAATATTCGTAAGTAACACGGCCAAGCATGCGGAAATCCTTTATGACACCTTCAGGAATAAAAGGTGCTTGAAGCGTCCAGCTGACAACACGGAATTCTCCTGGTTTATTCAAGTCGGGATCAGGTGGTGCAAGTGTCTGGAAAGAGTAAGAAGCGGTATCTGCTTTCTCTACAGGATTAAATGTAAACTCTGGCAAAGGTTGGCCTATTTTTACTATTGTCGGAAGATTTTCACGCTGCTGTTGCTCAAAAGCAGTCGCGATAAGAAAAAGTTTCACGAATTTTGCAGTTCGTTCGCCAACATTCTCTAATTCCATATATACATGGAAAATGTCTCCGCTGTCGGCATTGCTGGGATCTGCAAAAAACTTGTTTATTGCTATGCCATTATTCTCATCTGTGCGCACATCTCGGCCAACACAGCCTGTAATGGATATCGCCAGAATTATGGCAAATGCAATTCTCATTTTACCACCTTAAGCCGGGTTTGTGAGCGTACATCGTAATTATACAGAAGTGGTACTAGAACCTGATAATCAACAAGCTGTTGTGTGTTCTCAGGTAATTTAAGCTCGCATGCTATGCGGGGGAAAACTTTTCCTGACGGATAGATGGTTTTGAAGTCTCTGCAGCATAGAACATCGCTGCAGTAAGGCTGCGCTGATCCGGATTGCTTGAATATATCCGATTGTTTCTGGATCAAGCTAAGCAAGAGATCTGTAACTTGTAAGGCGTTCTTGAATTCACCGAAGCGCAGGTTTTTTTGCTCAATTGGCATGAAATTCTCGCCAAAAGTGATCTTGTCGACAAACCCGTTGCCAATATTTTTTATTGTGAAATAGACAAAATACTGCTTGCCTTTTCTAACAACTATTGGCAGATCCTCGCTGAATTCTATATCCATCTGCATGTTTCTGTCACGGTATGTGTACACCCGTGGCCTTGTATTTATGTTGCCTGCAAATTTCTCGCGTATGTATATTTCCTCGCTCATTATGTCCAGTGTCTGTACTGCAGTCAGGACGCTCTGGAATTTTGCCCGGGCATTAATTGTTTCGCTTTGTGTTTTCTGAATAATAGGCATAGCCTGCACAGTGCAGCTTAATGTTGCTATCTGGTCTGGCAACAATTGGGGTATTGCAAGCCTGCACTCATTGCTTCTGTAAAGGTTTCCAGTATCGAAAATCTCAAGCAATATGTTTCTTATGGGCGCAATGTCCTTGTTCTGCGCATCTAAATACACTGTTGACTTGCTGTTTACAAAGATTTCAGAGGGACTTGCTGACAAGGATACACCAAGACCGTCTTGGGCTCGAACTGTTTGCTGCCCTTGCAGGAAGCCAAACGGGTTGAAAGCAGGACTGAAAGGATTAAGCTGGCTCACGCATGCAGACAAAAAAACAATTGAGAGG
>CAYJVV010000084.1:0-3273 GCA_964373755.1 uncultured archaeon
AGCCATGCTTTCCTCGAGTTGAGACCTCAGGGAACTTTTAGTTCTCTGCAGGAAAACCGTAGGTTTCCTCCCTCTTTATAGTGATCGGCCAGCGAACTCGGGCTTCACATGGGCACGAATTTTTTATTTGTGTTCCAAAATGGATTGGCGGATGGGTGGACAACACAAATGCACGACGAAAAGATGCATAGGAGAAAAGCATCAACGTCCAAATTTTGTGTTTCACGGCAGGCCAACAAGTTTGGCCACAGGCGATTTTATCGCCTGAGTTACGCATCCGCCAAGTTCCTTAATCGGAACCGTAGGTTCCGATATCTCCCTAAATGAAGTGAAAAATATGCGAATGTTGAAGATAAAGAAAAAAATATTCGAGAAAGAAATGCTCGATATCGGGATGAAGATAGTAATCCTTGATATGTGCGAAGTAACTAGTGACGGAGAGAATCTCATTTATGACTTCTCTCGGATGTACTGGGTATTACCTACAAAACTTCAGAAAGTTGTACCACTAGATAAAGTGAAAATCGTTGTCGAAGCAGAAAAATAAGTTTTTCTTTAATGTCTTTTCATATTCAAGACAGTTCAGTGTCCGGCTGAACTGTCGAGATTTTTATTAATTTTTACTTTATATTTACTATTTGTAAAAATTATTATGATTCCAGCATCTAAGGAACAAGTAAAAGGTTGGACTAGTGTTATTGTACAGATACATGATGATGTTATAGAGCTTGCTGGCGGTCTCAAAGGTGTTAGAGATATAGGGGGACTTGAACATGCAGTTTCAATTATACTCCCAATCAAATTGGTTTGAAGAAATGAAAGATTCTGAAAAAATAAAATAATTAGCGCTTTGCAAGCTTTTTCAGAAGTATCTTATCTTCAGCTATAACAGCTTTGGCTGTTTTTCTGAATTTCTTAAGTTCATTTTCTTGTTTTTTTGTCGTATCAATAACCGCTAATGTAGTATAACCATAAGAGTATTTTAAGATGCCGAGGATGGGTGTCGAACCTACATCCATTAATAACCTATGCCTCTTCTGAAAGCCTTTGTAACCCATACTACATTTGCTTCAATAAAATATTCAAATCTATAGTCACCAATGCGCATCCTGTACAAATCATGAAGTTCACCTTTAAGTCTTTTGATATCTGCGCCAGATCTAGCTCTGAAAGGGTCTGATTTTAACTCATCTAGTGTTTTCGTGCATCTGTTTCTTTCGTTGCTTGAAAGAGAATCAAGAAATTTTGCCACGTTTGGATGCAATCTAACTTCGAATTCCATGCTTTTTCTTATACTTATCCAAAGAAATAAACTTATCCTTGTCCTTTTCTAGGGTGCTATGAGACATTTCTATGTAGCTTTCCAGAAAAACATCCAGCGTTTCCTTTATCTCTTCAATATCCTTGTGCAATCTGCCTATCTCTTCCTCTACTTTTGTTGGCATAATAGTATCCTTACCTCAAAGTAAATAAAGTTATGCCGAGGATGGGTGTCGAACCCACAACCTCCACGTCCAAGGGACAACCTACGGTTTTCCCTCTAGGTTACTCTCTTTCCCTCATATCATCAGTGCAAGCACTTCTAAGCTCATAATTCTTGAAAGTTTTCTTTTCCAGGCTTTTCTTTTTTAAAAGAAAAGCCTTTATGAGCGTGGCGTTCTACCGCTGAACTACCTCGGCAGAGGAAGCAAACTACGTTTTCTTCCCTCTACCCTTCTTTCCTAAAGATATTAATTTAAGTTATGTAGTAGAATATGTTTAGTGATAAAAATGACTGATATGCATTTTGATGTTGTGATAACAAAAGATGGTAAGAAATACTCGTCTTGGTGTCCACAATTAGATATAGCAAGCCTGGGAAACACTATAGAAGAGGCTAAAAAAAATCTCAAGGAAGCAATAGAACTTTATCTAGAAGACGTGGATGCAATTATATCAAAAACTGACACTTCTATAACTCTGACAACACTCGAGGTAAAGACCAATGGCAAGATTGCCCGTTCTCTCAGGGCGTGAGATAATAAAAATTCTTTCTAAGCATGGCTTCCAAATAGTCGGCAGAAAAGGCTCTCATGTGCGATTAAAGAAAATGGTCCCTGATAGAGTTTACATCACAATAGTACCGGACAGCAAAGACATCCCCATAGGAACATTGAAATCTATAATCCGCCAATCAGGTTTACCCGAAGAGGAGTTTAGAAAGTAATCAGCCCTTCCCCATTAGAGCCATCTGCGCAAGCAGGGCTTCAAGCTGGATCTGGGCATTGCTGCCTTCTGTTAATCGGAACTCATATTCGCCGATCTTTTCAAGCATCTGTAATTTCTTTTTGTCTTCCACATTGAGATTTAGTGTCTGTGAATATATTTCTTTTATCACATCTTCGCCTGCAAGACTTTCTTCAAAAAGTAATGCCATCAGCTCTTTCCTTGCTTCCTTGAATTTGCCCTCTATTGCAAGCGAGAGCATTCTATTTACTCTTTGTGGGTCTGCATGGCTCGTTGCTGCAAAGACATCTTTTTCTGTTATTTTATTGCCCAAGGCGGCAGCTGTTTGCAATATATTAATAGCCTTCCTCATGTCACCTTCAGCTACATATAATATTGCCTTTAGCGAGCTTTCATCTGCCTTTAGCTTCTCTTCTTTTGCTATTGTTTTCAGGCAATTCTCCATGTCCACTTTGCCAAGCGGTTGGAAGCGGAACATAGCTGTCCTGCTTTGTATTGGAGGAATTATTTTGCTGCTGTAGTTGCAGGCAAGTATGAATCTGCATGTGGCTGCATAGCTTTCCATAGTCCTGCGCAAGGCATGCTGTGCGTCTTTTGTCAAAGAGTCTGCTTCATCGAGATAGATTATTTTGAATGTTCCGCCTAATGGCATTGTCCTTGCAAAGTCTTTTACCTTCACGCGAATGGTGTCGATACCCCTTTCGTCGCTGGCATTAAGTTCTAAAAAATTGCTCTTCCAAGCGTTTCCAAAGAATTCCTGGGCGATGCACAACGCGCAGGTCGTCTTACCCACGCCAGCCGGTCCTGCAAACAAGCAATGTTGCAATGATTTGTTCTTTACAAAAGACTCCAGCCGCTTCACGATGTGTTGCTGTCCTACTATATCTTTTAGATATTTTGGTCGATATTTTTCTGTCCAGATTTCTTCCATAACAAATCCCTTTTCTTCAAAAGAAAAGGTCTGTGCTCAGAAAGCACCGCTTTCTGGCATCCCAAAGAACTTTTTGTTCTTTGAGGATATCAACCCCAAAAGAAATTGAACAGACC
>CAYJVV010000085.1:0-3233 GCA_964373755.1 uncultured archaeon
TGGTGCTGTGCTTTACACAACTTCTAACATATCTAATTACTATGGCTGCATTGAGGATACGTCAATAAGCCAGACCCCTACTTTCGGCATAGTATTCTCAGGCGGAACATTTGATTATATCAACCTTTCTTCAAACATAACACAAGGAAATTCATTCAGGATAAAGATGTCACAGAACCTCACAGGAAACAAGTTTATAATACCTGTAACAAAAAACGGCTGCTCTGTAATTAAAAGCAAATTTGAGACCATAAAGACCTTGGGCTATCTACCGTCAGCTTTTGTACCATTTACAACAACGAAAAATCCATTAGAGATTTACATCCCATTCCCTGGACTGGATTTGGTAGGAGATTTCGCAAAGACAGGCGCATTCAAGATACTGCTTGAAAAAAACGAGACAGAAACTATTGTCCAGATAATTGGAACACCGTGATCATATGAAAGGATTCAGTTTTATCTCAGAAGTTATAGTTGCTGCCATTGTTATTACATCGAGCGTTATCATAATCAACATAGCCACGCCAATATTAGATGAGGGCAAGGAATATCAGAGGGTTTCTGTTGCAAAAGATATACTTACAACTATCGACGTTGTTGTTTACGAACTTGCAGGCGAAGCTCCAGGCGCAAAACGTGTAATAAATGTAGATTCGCTTTCAGACACTCTTTTCTTCAGCGGCAAAGAAGACAAGATTGGTATAAAGCTGCCACTGAACGTGGAAATAATAACTCCTGGAACCAGGGTACAGGAAGGAAACCTGATACTATTTTCAGGAAACAGCATGTCAACGGATGACAATGGGACAGATCTTGTACTGCAAAACGATGCAGTTCTTTTCTCTGTTAAAAAGCTTGGTAACTCAACAAATCACGTGTGGACAAACACAACCGAGCTGATAACAATGATAAGGAACAAACAGCTGGATATAAACGTATCTCCGCTCTCTCAAATAATGATGGATGAGAGGCTGAACTCCTCTTTCGGGGTGGGCTTCAGCGAGCTTACGCAGACTGGAACAGGACTAAGCAGCGCAGGCATAAGGTTCGTGATGAACCAGACAAACGCGACTGTGAAATACGAGGTTTTGTTCACACTTTCTGGAAGCGACGATTTTGTTGAAATGGAAGTAAAGAACATTGTGAAATAATCAGAACCCAACATATTATCCGCAACAATGTTATCCTGAAGTTCTCTGGCAGGCAGCCGCGAGTTCCTTGAGATGGAAGTGAAGAATTTGGTGAAGTAAATATCACTTGTAATCCAGCGGATCCACCCTTTTTATGAATTCCACTTCATCAAAATCCTTGTCTGCAGATATTATTTTTCCTACAGAATTCAATTCCATGGTTGCTATGTGAATATAATCAACTCCTGATACATTATAATTGTATTCTGAAGCTTTTTTGATAATTGAAAAATTCAAGTCCAGCCACGTGATAGGCAAGGACAAAATTGCATCTATATTTTCATTTATGTTCAGTGGTTTTTCCTTTTTCTCTCTTAGCACTTTGTTAACTTTTATCAGCACATTTATTGTTTCAACTAAAACCAGAACAGAGCAGCACACCTTCAATTTTTCTGATTCGATATCCTCTAGAATTCGTTTGCATCTTTTGCCATATTTCAGATGATTCTCAATAGCATAAATTATCACGTTTGTATCGAGATATGTCATCTAAAATCCTCACGGGATTCCCTGACAAGTTTGACAGCATCGATATTGAGCCTGATCTGGGATGTCAGGAATTTTACCGGATTCTTAATCTTCCTTGCCACATCTACAATAACCATGCTTTTTACTATATTCCATTCAACCTCTTTTCCAGATTCCACGCCTAAAAATTTTCTTACCTCCTCAGGAATAGTTGTCTGGTATTTAGTGGTAACCTTGGTCTTTCTGGGCTGCATGTTATAGTATTACCCGTAATACTATTTAAAGGTTTTTTGCTGGCAGCCGGCTTGCTAGATGATATGTGCTGCTTTTATTGGCAAGGTTTATTTAATAACGAGATAATATAGAATTGTGAAGTCGTTAACCATAATGCTATTCATAGTTTCCCTACTGTTTAGTCTACAGATTGTAAGCGCCCAGGTTCCAGAGCCGGTATCGTCTTCTTCTTATTCCACTTTCGGAAAATCTGTTTCTCTTGTACTTGCTTTCAACATAACTGGGCGGAATAGCGATAACCTCTCAGGAAGCAACGATTATGTTGCTGCTGCTTCTCCTAATGCAGTGCTTGGAATAACAAGCTCTAAAACTTTTGGAACCAGGTTTGACAGGAATTATTCTTCTGACAATTACGCAATTGAAATGAAGACGCCTCTCGAAGACTCGCGATTTTTCATGGTTTTCACCCCGGGCAATTCGACAGTGATATCGAATAAGATCGAAAACCTCAAGATTAATGGTATATTGTCCAAAACTTTCGGCGATTTCCATCTAGTGCAGCCGGATGCACTGGATATATTTCTAAGGGTAGCTTACAGTGATATAAACATACTTGGAAGACTGCAGCTGGGCCCTGGTAGCAGGAAAATAGATATCAAGAATGAAGGCGTAGACAACAAGGGGATAACGAACATAACACTGGGATTGATAAAATGATCTCAATGAAAGGTCAATCAGTGCTTCTAAGTCACGCATTCATAGTGGCCATGAGTGTGATTTTGATAATTATTGTGTTAACAGCGATGAAAACAATAATAGACGATAACCGCGATTTTGTAGGCAGGAATGAGATAACTCAGATCTGCTCCATAGTGAAATCCTCATTTGAAAAAATACTTCTTGAGCAAACTTACACGTCACTCACAAACACATCTTCAGGAAAGATAACAGTTGCCCTGCCTGAAAGGATAGCTGACATGCGCTTCAGGACGCGGCTGTCAGCTAATGATGTCATCGTTGAAACTCAAGGAAACATCCTCGTCAACGAAACATGCAGGATAGGTCTCAATGCAACTTACTCAGGATCCACAGCTGGTGGCAGGACTCTTTTCGAACTCATCAGGTACTCGAACGGAACAAAGGAGATAAAGATCAGCAATGTCTGACAGTAGAAGGCTCAAAGCCAAGAATAAGGGCGTAATACAGATTGACTTTATGATAAGTCTGGGAATTTTTTTTGTTGTTTTTTCCTTCATTATTTTTGGCGTCACTTCTTATTTCACCAATGTCAAAGACACAATAGATATTGTAACACTCCGCACAGAAGCCTTTTCTTTGCTT
>CAYJVV010000086.1:0-3214 GCA_964373755.1 uncultured archaeon
TGTTATGCCGTCAAAAGTAAGGTTAGCTCCCGAGAGGTTGAAGACGCCCGACTGGTTTATTGGCCCATAGAACACATAGATGGCGCCCTGACCAAAATCTTCGTTATCTGCGGTTATTATTGCATCTTCTATTCTGCAAAAGCTTATCAAGCGGATCAACCTGCCTAAATTCTGAGGGATTGTTAATCCATGTAAGTAATAGAGCTACTGCATGCTTGCATGTTTTTTCTCCGCGGCTATAAGGACAATTACATGTCGCACGTTTTATTATTTCGTCACCTATATCTGCATAAACACGATATGTGCCATTTCGGCCTTCACATTCAGCTTTCAATTCGTGACCTTGTATAACTGCATTAAAGATGGAACCATTTTTAAAGTACTCATTACCGCGCAAGAAAACCTCGCCGCTGGAAAGAGATTTTATTCGACGCTCTAAAACTTCCTTTTTCATAATGCATCACAACCTAGCATTCTCTTAAAAATTTCCGGTATGCTTCGATCCAAAGAGCGTGCTTTGCCGGCTCCACATTCTTAAGATCAAGGATGCCAGCTTTATGGAGCTCTTTATTCTTGCGAATTACTGCTACTATCCTATCGCCTTCGTCCTTGACTTTGTTAACGACGACATCTTCGCCCAGAACAGTTTCTCTGAACGGTACAGTCAACTCATCCTCTAGAGTAGCGCCAAACCCTGAACGTGCTTCGTAATCGTTATAGCAGTCTACTGTAGCCTCTTCTATAAGTTTGTCAAGCTTCTTTTCATCATATCGATCTTTCTTAGTTTTCTGTTTCATTTCACATTCACCACAAGACTTTCTCGCAAATCTTTTGGGACGAACGCTACTTTTACCAGCTTGCCGTTCATAGGCAGCTTGCCAACATAGAGAAGACCATGCAGCCTCAACAGGCCTAGTGTTGACTTCGGCGGATGTTCGTTCCACCAGAAATCTATTTCATCATCATAATTTTTAGCCAGTGATCCGTATCGCATAATCCCACCTTCTTGCAATACTTCATTCATCGCTTTCTGGCATTTCTGGGGTAGGTTTTCTATTATTTTTCTTGGATTTGCAGTGACTGTACTTACAATCTGCCTTATCTTGTCGTCCTTGAGCATTTTTACATCTATCCCAAGCACCTTTGCTATACCGTCTATCCACTGGAAGGGGTATTTATTGAGCATAGCAGATGTCCTTGTATGCTGGTTGACTACAATGTTTTCCAGTTTTCCAGTTTCTTTGTCAAACATGCGCTTCATTATCTGCTTGGTCATCTGCTCTGTGATAAAGCCGTAATCTTCAGGCATACTTCTGACGACGAATGCACCAGCAAATCTGTAGACCTCACCCCATGGATGAATCCTGCCGTCGATAACCCGCCCTTTCCTGTATTTGTTCCTGTCAGGCTGGATAAGCTGGATTGTATACTGCTTTCCTCTATTGATGTCAACAACCTGTATAATATCTTTCTTATTTTCGACAACCTTGAACGTACTGCTGTGTATCTGCGTCATTTGGAGCAGTTTCTTCTTTAGTTCTGGATCAAGCGGCATTTTTTCTGCGAACTCTTCAGCAATAGTTCTGCCGGTCTTGGGTTGTTTGTACTCCATTATGAACCAGTCGATAAAGTCTTTCCACGCCACCTCTTCAGGCGTGCCTTCTATAGCGTATGGAAATTGGTCCATAGCTTTCTCGCTATCTTCTTCTGTGTAATGTTCCATTGCGTAGTCGAAAAGCGCCTGCTTGCAGTTGTCTTCTGTTATATTTCCTTTCATTCCTCATCATTCCCAGAATAGCCGCAAAGCCCTGATCGAGGAGAATTGACAATAGGCAGTGCCATATCTTCTCCGCATGAGTGCTTTTTAATGCAATTATCGCAAAATAATGCATCCCTTTCCCATATGCATTGCGCGCATACTTCTTTTGCTTGCTTTCCGCATACGGTACATGCAAATACCGGTGGCTCATTTCTGGCAGCAAGACGGACTGCTTTCTTCAGTTCTCCTTGCCGTGATTCAATAACCTTAAGCACCAGCTCTGACGTTGTGCCGAAATCGTATTCATATCGGAAGGTCAAAGTTGGCGTGAGAATATCAATCAATCGATGCTTCATATCAGTATTTTTTATTTCTGGTATGTCCAAGTCAGGAAACATCTTTTTTAACGCCCCACTAGCAAATTCATTGTTTGGTTCGTCTGGAGTTTGGCTTTCATAATGGATGTTGTTGATAATAAATTGGCTAAGATGTCCGCAGCATTCCAGCCATATATTCCGGAGAAACGTGTCGAGCTGCTTTAATGTAGCAGTGCCTCTGGCTTCTATAAAAAGCCAGTATTCAGGCCTCTCAGATGAGAAAACCTTTACGAGAAAAATAGTATTGTAATTATCTGCTGTCTCTGTACCATATTTCTCAGAATGATTTGTTTTTTCTTTGCATGTCTGCAAATGTCGTCCTATAACAGATCCTGAAAACTCTTCTGAGCAAAACAGGCATTTCCCTTTTGTCGTTTGCCGTGTCATTCGAATTCCTCATTATAAGTTTATACGTTAGATCCACAGCATTTCTTATATTTCTTTCCAGATCCGCACAAACAAGGCTCATTTCGGCCTATCTTAATTTTATTATCGCGCCTCATGTATCCGGCATTTACTAGTGCATCTTTTATCTCATCTACATTTGTCATATTTGTAAAATGTGCCTCCTCGAAATACCTCTTACCTGTGTATTCTTTTACAATACAATACAAATTAGGTTCAACTTTTGCTTCCCGCATCTTAACAAATTCACCATGCTCGATATCCAAGCCTTCGTCTATTTCTAATTTAGAATTTGTTTGCGGTATAAATAGCCATGTTTTATCTTTGTTAAAATCAATTACACATGCTATACCTTCAAAAATAATTTTACCTTCAGAATTCATATTAAAATATCACCCCGCCATTCTCATCGAGCCAGCGTTCTTTTTCCTTATAATCCGGCATTACTTTACTCACGAGTTTCCAGAATCTTTGCGAGTGGTTGAATTCTACGAGGTGCGCTAATTCGTGAATGCATACGTACTCCAGCACATCTTCAGGGGCGAATAGAAGCCTATAGGATATGTTTATGTATTTGTTTTCAGAACAGCTGCCCCACTGCGACATCTGCCTTGCCCATCTGACATCCTTGAATGTAGCATTAAAGTGGGTTTTATTCAGGTCTTTCAGTTTG
>CAYJVV010000087.1:0-3175 GCA_964373755.1 uncultured archaeon
AGAATTTGTAAAGATAGTAAGCGTGTAGACAAGGATTGTTATCGAATTCGGTTTCGAAGATTTACAGCAGTCACCGAAATACGAAAGCGGCTATGCCTTGCGCTTTCCGCGACTGCTCAGGATCAGAGACCCTATTGACAAAGGGCCTGAAGATGTGAATACAGTAGCTGATATGGACAAGCTTTTCAAGATGCAGAAGAGAAGGAAATAATTATTCTACAACACAGTCACGGATTTTGCCAGGTTGCGCGGCTTGTCAATCGGTAGATTTTTTTCTTTTGCGATGTAGTAAGCCAATAACTGCCCTACAATTGCCGCGCAGATTGCGAAGCTTGCATCACTATCTGTTTGTAATCTTATTTCTTCTTCGAATAATTTCTCTTTCCTGTTTGTCAATGCGATTATTCTTGCTCCCCGTGCTTCAGCTTCCTTTACATTAGAAACAATTGATTCGTTGTTATCGATTAAAGCAATAACCGGTGTGTCTTTTTCGATAAGAGCCAAAGTTCCGTGCTTTAGCTCCCCGCCCATCATACCTTCAGCATGAATATATGAAATCTCCTTCAGTTTTAGAGCTATTTCTCTAGAGACAGGATAAGACAAACCTCTTCCGATTATGTAAATATCTTTGCTGTCTTTGAGTTGCTTAGCGAGTTTCTTTATTTCGTTTTCTAACGCAAGAACAGATTGTATTTCATTCTTGAGTTTTTCTAAATCGACTTCAAATCCAAGTTGCTTTGCTATTGCAAGAAATGTAACAACTTGGTTCGTAAAAGATTTTGTTGAAGCAACGCAGATTTCCTGGCCTGCTACTGTTTGCAGCGACAGACCGCTCATCCTGTGAATAGTTGAGTTAGGTGCATTCAATATGCTGGCTATTCTGGCTTTCTTTAGTTTTGCATGTTTCAGGGCGTCTATAACATCCATGGTTTCTCCGCTTTGAGATACAGCTATGACAAGCGCTTCATCACAGTTTGCATAATCCTTGAATTCCGAAGCAATTATGGCTTGTGATTCAATTCCTGCTTTTTTTAGAAAATAAACGCCAAGCAAAGAAGCATAGTAGCTAGTTCCGCTGGCCACGAAAACAGTTTTCTGTGATTTTCTTATTGCATGAGTCATGAAAAGAAAATTGTTTTTCTGCTCATTTTCTAGTGATTTCAATAGTCTTTCAGATGCTTCTGGCTGTTCGTGTATTTCTTTAAGCATGAAGTGTTCATATTTACCCTTAGATTCTTCTTTCTGTAGTTCCATTTTCTTTATTTCATGTAAAGCATTTTTCCCGGACTTATCAAAAATGGAAAAATTGCCTTTTGTCAATATTGCATATTCATCGTCTTCAAGAAAGACAGCATCTTGTGTCTTATCAGAAAAAGCATAAGGATCACTGGCTATGAAAAATCTTTTATCTCCTATACCTATCACAAGCGGCGAGTCGCGCTTCAAAGCATAAATCTTGTCCTGACCTTTTATGAAAAGTAATATCGAGAATGTGCCTTTTATTTCATTGAAGAAGTTCGATATTGTTTCTTCAATGGTCTGAACTTTCAAACCTTCCTCAAAGTAATGCGCAATAACTTCAGAATCTGTTTCGCTGTAAAATTTGTGACCTAACGCTTGCAAATTCTCTTTTATCTCCATGTAATTTTCAATTATACCATTGTGAACAATTAAGATATTCCCAGTGCAGTCGTGATGTGGATGTGCATTTTCTTTAGTCACAGTCCCGTGTGTGGCCCATCTTGTCTGTGATATTGCTATATTGCAATTGTTAGAACTTGTTAATTTAATCTCACCAACATCCTTTTCAAAAAGTCCAGAATCAGTAACAATACCGTAAGAATCATAACCTCTATATTCCAAGCGTTTCAGAGATTTCAATACGTCTTGCGAAGAAATTCCTTCTTGACTTATAATACCGTATATTCCACACATTATTCTCCCTTCCAGTCCTTTAGATCAGGCTGTTCAGTGACGTCATTTTTTATTACAGAGCATGGAGGTATCATTAATCCTGGCCATATCTTCTTGCCAGGCATGATTGTGACATTGACCCCGAACTTAACGTTGTCACCGACCATCGCCCCGAGTTTTTTATGGCCAGAGTCTATGTGATGGTTGTTTACATTAACCTTTATTGTTTTTTCATCAAGTCGCAAGTTTGCAAATGTCACACCAGCAGCTACGTTGCAGTTCCTGCCGATAATCGAGTCGCCTACGTATGATAGGTGCGAGACAAAAGTGTTGTCCATGATTATTGAGTTCTTTATTTCTACAGCCTGGCCTACTTTGCAATTTTTCCCAATGGATGAATACTTTCTTACAAAACAATTAGGGCCAATTATCGATCCAGAGCCTATCGCAACCGGCTCCTCAATGACAGCACCGGGACGGATTTCTACATCCTTTGCTATTTGGGAACCATACTCTTCAAGCACAAAACGGTTTGCATCAAGAAAGCCCCATGGATAAGATATAGTGGTCCATTTGCTAACAGGGAAGGTTTTAATTTCATGTACTTTTAGAAGCAGCCGATAAGCATCATTCAGTTCTAATTCTCCTCTTTCTGAAGGCTTGATTTCTTTTATTAGAGGAAAGATATTCTTGTCAAGCAATTCCATGCCGCATCTGACAAGATTTGTTTTGGGATTTTCTGGTTTTTCTGGAATATCAATTACATTTTCGCCATTTGTTTCAACAACTCCAAACCGCTCTGGGTTGGTGGAGCGAAAAACTGCTGTTTTGCAGCCATCACCTTTTGCGAATTCTTGTATGTCATTTTTTGGAATGAATTCATCGGCATTTATAAGAATAAACCTGTCATTTATGAATTCTTCAGCTGCAGCCAATGCATCAGCAGTGCCTTTCTGCTCTTTCTGATAGGCAAAAATGCAGTCCTTGAAATACGAAGTTATATCGGTCTGGCTTTTGTTCACAACAACAATTATCTCGTCGACTACATCTTTCAAGATTTTTATTGTCCATTCTAGTAGCGGCTTGTTCGCAACAGGCAACATAGCTTTGGATTGCGTAAGTGTCAATGGGTGCAGTCGTGTGCCTGATCCTGCTGCTAGTATTACTGCTTGCATGGAAGATACTAAGGGCACAAAGATTAAATATCAACACAAAAAAGCTTGTACCAAAAAAAGAAAAAGTAAGTCAATGACTTTTATTA
>CAYJVV010000088.1:0-3121 GCA_964373755.1 uncultured archaeon
GCCATTGTCTTCCTTTACTTCTAATATGAGGCTTGTAAGGTTTTCCACTCTCCTTTATTCTGAAGTAGATGTTAGTAGAATCCCACCAAAAATAGAGTTGTGAATGGTCTTGAGTCCAGAAAATTTTGTACTCATCTGAAAATTTTAAATTAACTTCTTCTTCATGTATTTTTCGTTTATCAGGATCCTTATCTGGTCGTATATTATCGAAATTTAGATTACTAATTTTACTTAAGTCTTGGATAACTTGATTGTTAGGAGCCTCATTAATAGAAATTTGATCGGGTAAAATGTCCTCGAATGTTTTAAACAAAATGAAATTGGGTATGAAACCCTGTTTTACAAATTCTACTATATTTGATTCGAACTTTTTGATTTCATTTAATCTTGTATTCAGCGTCTTTAATTCTTCAACTCCTGTATTTAGCTTGCTTTGATCTTTTTCGTCTACACCCTCTTTATACTGAGGTACGTATTCTCCTAGATCCTGCGTATGTGTTAGATTCTCTAGATTAGACTCATCTAGTGGCGGATTATTAACATTTTCCTTCATGTTAGAAATAATCTTGGAAAGTTGCTTTAGTACAGATTTCTTATCAGAAACAAATATTTCCAATTCTTTTTCATTAACAGAATACACGTTAGGGTATGTTTTAGTTATTTTAATTTCTAATTCGTCCTTCTCGAAATCTGAAACATCGAAGTTTTCTTTTATTTGTGACAAGTCTTCTTTATTGAGCTTTATCGTTAATTCTATTTCTGGATTCAATTCATCATTTGTCAAAGGTTTTGATTCATCTCTTATATTTTTATTTACATTGAAATCTTCCAATGCTTCCAAAACAGACGTTTTTCCAGCTTCATTTTTCCCGGCAAGTATTGTTATTTTACTATCTAAGTGACAATCCCCAGAATCAATTATAGATTTGTAATTCCTAACCCTAAACTTAACTAATTCAGCCATTTATCCCAACTCCTTCAAGAACCCTTCAATCTTATTATCAAGCTTATTGCGCTCCTTATCCAGTTTCTGGAGCTCCTGCCATTCCTTGTCCAAGTCTATATCTTCTTGCTCTTCTTCTGGGAAGACGTAGAGCGTAACGTTTAGATTGTAGTCATTTTCTTTGATCTCGTCCAGAGGAACAAAACGAGCAAAGCCGTCTGACTCATCGGATTTGTTGTAAGCTTTCACTATGCTTGCAATATTCTTTTCTCCGAGACGGTTCAGCTTTCTTACATCAGGATGCTGCTCTGCTTCCTGCGAGGCATTTATGAAAAGAACCTTGGTTTTTCTAGCCTTTGGCTTGTTCTTATTGAGTATAATTATTGCTCCTGGCGCGCCTGTGTTGTAAAAGAGCTTCTCGGGCAGGAGTATAACACATTCTAACAGATCTAAATCTAGAATCTTCTGCCGTATAGCTTGTTCTTTGCCTCCGCGAAAAAGACAGCCGTTGTCTATCACTATCCCAACCCTGCCCGTATCCTCTCTTGCAGACGCTAGCATGTGCTGGACCCATGCCCAGTCAGCTGACTGCCTAGGTACAAAACCATAGCTGAATCTCTGTTTCCAGAACTCGCCTTTTTTTATTATATTTTCATCATAACCATCCTGATTCCAGGGTGGATTGGCTATCACAACATCAAATTTCCTAACACTTTCCCCTTCTTTGAACTTTGGATATAGTAGCGTATCGCCAGAGCTGAATGTCACATCGCGGATATCATGAATATACATATTCATCCTGGCTAGTGCCTTTGTCTGGGGGTTTTGCTCTTGGCCGAACAAAAAGAGTTTTCTAGCTTCATTCTTGCCGAACTTCCCCTCCACATGCTTATATGAAATAATCAGCATGCCGCCGGAGCCGCAAGCAGGATCATAGACACTTTCTTTTGGCTTCGGATCAAGAAGTTCTACCAGAAGTTTGATTACCTCTCGTGGTGTGTAAACTTCCCCTTCTTTTGCTTTCTGAGGAGCAAAATATTTTAATATCCATTCGTATGCATCGCCTAGGACATCAGGAGAAACATGATGCAGCTTCTTCTCACTAAAAAGCTCCATAAGCTGCCGTAATATTTCTGCATTTTCTCTGTTTGTAGTGAACTGTGCAAAATCCACACTGTCGAGTATATCCTTAAGTTCTGGGTTCCTTTCTGCCAAGGCCTTAATTGCTTGTGAGAATTTTTCTGGCAATGTCGTTACTTCTTTTCGTATGTTATCCCAAAGAAACTCTTCAGGTATATCAAAGTCATGATATGTGGCGCTCTTGGCTTCTTGCTTTGACTGCTTTTCGTTTAATCCGTCCTTCAACGCTTCCTGATACGCCCTTTCAAAATCATCTTCCCATTTGTCGCTGATTCGTTTCAGGAAAAGCATAATCAAAATAAACTTGTAATCGACGCGCGTTCGTATCAGATCAGCAGCTTTCTTTAACAAATTGTCTATGTCGCCTCTATGCAGGCTCGGTATTTCTGCGGAGAAAGTTTCTTTGATTATTTTGCTTCTATCATGTAATCTGTATATTTTCCTCCTTGAGTCTTTTGCATCCGTATCCGTATGAAGAAGGTCTACTTTTCTAAGCTGAGAAATAAGAACCTGCACTTTGTCTTTGCTGTCCTTGTGTCTGTTTTCCAGGAAGTTGAGTGCGTCTTCTAGAGTGAATTTTCTTTCGCCAAATTCCTCGTACAATGACTTGTATCTGCTTTCAAGCCATTTATGCAATTTCAATTGTTCCATGCCAGAAAATAGCAAGCGAAGATACTTAAAACTATGGTATTGTTTTTTAGGTAATTTTTATGTCTGCTGACCGCATTCAGGGCATCTGATGAATGGGTATCGTGCCTTGAATCCACAGCTTTTGCAAACCTTTTCGTTGTTTTGTAATGGCGTCCTATCCCTAGCTGCAGCCTCTTCCATGTGGTCTTTCATACTCATTGTATTTGCCCGCTTTCGCTGCTTCCAGTTGAATGCCTTCTGAGATATGCCCATACTCTATTTTTGATACCTTATTCTTAAAAACCCTTCAAAACAACCTTGTGCGTGCCTTGTATGTTGTAGTTATATGTAGTTGTTTGTAGTCACAATCTAACTACAATGTATTACATATGACTACAATAAGTTCAT
>CAYJVV010000089.1:0-3035 GCA_964373755.1 uncultured archaeon
AGAAGCCGAGCTACGAAGATGTATGTACAGACAGAACAGGTCATGCAGAAGCTGTACAAATAAAATTCGATCCTTCAATCGTTTCTTATGAAGAGTTGCTGGAAATTTTCTGGAACATTCATGACCCGACATCACTGAACAGGCAAGGGCCAGATGTTGGCACCCAATATCGCTCAGCTATATTCTTCCACAGCAAAGAGCAGGAAATCGCTGCGAAAAAATCAAAAGAAAAATTGATGAAGAAAAGAGTAAAGATTGTAACAGAAATTATACCAGCACCGAAATTCTGGCCTGCCGAGGGATATCATCAGAAATACCTCATGAAAAAGAAGCAGAAAGTATGCCATTAAGTTTTGTTGTACATTTGAAATAACTCTTTCAGTTCTTCTATTGTTAACTGATGGATCTTTTTTTTCACTAATTTCTCTGGTGCATTTTCAATGACATTTCTGACATTTTTGTTTTTTTTGGAGTAAATAATATCAAGAAACTGCCAGAAGCTGAAATCAAGCAATTTCTTTTGCTTTAGTAGAATTATTGCCGAGTCCACAGCCTTCGGGTAAAATGCTTCTGCAGGGACGTCTGCCATATATCTAAACTCGCAGCAATCGTTTACTGCGATAGCAATTTTATTTTTTGACTGCAATTTTTCTGCGAACTCTTTCTGGACACAGAGCACTGCAAATTCCCATTTGTGTCTGAACAGTTCAATTATTATGTCCTGCGATATGCTGTAAGGGATATTAGAAATAATTTTGTTGAACGGAATCCTTTCTTTACCAGTTCTTACATCAGCAAGTATTTTGAGAGCATCGCCGTGAATAACATAAACATTGTTCACTTTTCTCAGAGAAGGAATGAACCTGTCATCAATCTCTATTGCTATTACATTGCAATGCGCAGCTATTTTTCTTGTCAGGTTTCCAGTACCCGCGCCTATTTCAAGAACGACATCCTCTTTGTCGAGTTTTGCAAGCTGTATCTCAAAATCCAGAATTTCCTCGCCTTGAAGGAAATGTTGATCTCTAGATTTAAGCGGTTTGATATCCATATTTAGAATTAATGAAAAAGCTTAAGTCCTAAATCTTGCTACTTTACTTAGAAGGTCTTGGTGTGTCAGGAACAAAGCCCTGCAGCAATACCTTTCAAGGCCTAGATCGTCTAGTACCTTTGCAGTTTTCTCGCCATTGCCAATTCTCTGCTTGTAAGTCTCCCACAAGCCGCCTACTGGCTTTCCACAGCTCAAACACCTGATTGGAATAATAATTTTAATCGCCTCTTAATAATGAACTAATCATGTATAGAATTAGTAATCTTTTTAAATTACATCTTTCGGCTCTTTGATAGTTATCAAACCTGATTTTTTCAATTCATTATCCAATGAAACTAAAAAATCACACTTCATTGCTAATGCTGTGGAGATTATTATTGCATCTCCTAATGATAATTTGTGTAAGGCCTTTATTTTTCCTGCAATTTCCGCCATGTCTTTGATTAAAGGCACAATTCTGTCCTCATTGAAAATACTTTCAATATAAGTTTTTGCTAAAGTAGCTTCTCTTTCATTTATTTTATAGTAAATAGAAAGGATTTCAGAAATTGTAACAACGCTTATGAAGGCTTCTATTTTCTTCTGCAATACTTTTTCCAAGAAAATTGCAGATTTTTCATAATTCGTTTCCTTGTTCAAAACGCTGACAAAAATCCCAGTGTCAACCAATGCTCTAGACATTTTATTTCTTCTCTAGTTTTTCTATTCTTTTGTCCCACTCTTTCCTTATGTCCCTTACCAGTTCGGCAGAAGTTTTTTTGGTTTTGCCTTCGAATAAGCCTGTCATAGATTTAACTGGGTTTTTTTCTTTCTTCATTATCAGTACACCCTCTTCTATAGCTTCAACAATTACTTCTCCACCTTCCTTTATCCCGAATCTGTTCCTGAGCGCTTTTGGTATGACGACTTGTCCCTTTGATGAAACTCTAGTTTTTTGCATATTCTTAGTTGAACTACAGACTATTTAAGTTTTACTATTGAAGAAAAAGTTTTACCTTATCTCTTGCTCTGCTGCTTTGTCGCGCGAGGGCCGTCCTTGCTTCTCGATGGCTTGTGTGGCTCTGTGCGTCGCGCATCTGATATCAGCAATGTACGATCGTAATCAATATAAGTTTGTTTCAGGTTGTTGTCTTTCGAGAAGCTGACAAGCGCATTTGCAATGGCTGTCCTTGAAGCGTCAGCCTGGCCCCAGATGCCGCCGCCGGAAACTACGACATTGATATCAACTTTTTTCGCAATTTCGCCTGCTAGCATCACAGCCTCCTTTATCCTCATCTGTTTGAAACGTGGTCCTACAAAATCAAGCGGAGTTCTGTTGATCGTTATGCTGCCTTTTCCTTCTCGTATGGTAGCCCTTGCTATTGCCCTTTTCCTCTTGCCTAAGGCCTGCAATATCTTTGCCTTTCTCTTCTTTTCCTTTTCCTCGTGCTTTTGCACTATTATTTGTTCTTCCATAATCATTCGCTCCGTCCAAGGTGCTTTGAAAGATCACCAATTGTAATATAGTCTGTACGAATCTCTTTTGTAGCTACGCTCTTTGCACTCTTATCCTCATTATTGGTATACACGCGCAACATCTTCAATGCTTTACGCCCCTTTGGGGTTTTGTATGGCAACATCCCACGTATGACTCTCTTTACGATCATTTCAGGTTTTGTTGGGAAGAATGGTCCGTGTTGTGGGCTACCAATTTGCCTGAGCCTGATATATTTTGCAACTATCTTCTTCTTGTCACCAGTTATGATTATCTTCTCAGCATTGGTAACAGTAACCTCTTCACCGTTAAGCAGTTCTTTTGCTACATTACTGGCAAGCCTTCCAAGAACCGCATTTTTGCCATTAATAATCATATGAGTATCCTACCTTTTTCTTTTGCGTCAAATATCTTTTCAAGCTCGAAGCATCTGCCGCCTGCTTGCTTAATCTTCTCCCTTGCTGTCTTCGAATACTTCCAAGCGTAGACGTTGACTTTTTTTACTATCTC
>CAYJVV010000090.1:0-2984 GCA_964373755.1 uncultured archaeon
TTCACATTACCTATCTATATTTGCTTTCATGCTCGATAATCAGAGTGCTAAGATGAGCCCCTAATCAGCTCTGCCAGAACAACAGTTGCGTAGCTTCCTTTAGGAAGTGTAAAGTATAGCTGAAAGTAGTCATCAATTATCTTGGGAGAAGCGAAGCTTCTCCGAGATTCCAAAAAGCCACGCTTTTTGAGAATATTGAATTTGATTCCTGTCTTGACAAAAGCAGCTCGTTGTGCTCCATTACAAGTTAATCGAAGCTCATGTATCTTGAAATCGTTTGATTTAACACCGTCTTTTTCAAGTATTTCTAAAAGAATTCTATCGGCTTTATTTTTACCCAATACAGTACTATTTCCAATAACTGGAAGTCTTTTTACTGGGAGCTTTTTCCTGATGCACTCTTTCAGAACTGCATTGAATATCCATGACTGATAGGCATGTATGAAGAATTTCAGCTCGGTTTTTTCAACACTCTGGATGTTCCTGAGATTTTCTTTGGAGTTCTCATTTATCAGCTTTAATGCTTCTTTGAACTTTCTTTTAAGCAAAAATTTGCCTATGACATGGTTATTTCCTTTGTTTCCAAACCTCTGTTCACCGAAATAATTAGGAAAGCCTTTTTGATTTATCTTTTTTACATTCTGCAGATTTCTAACATGTTTTTTTCTGAGGGTTATAACAAAATGGTTTCCTGTCAGGTTACCAACTTCTATCTGCTTATCTGTATTTCCAACCTTGAACAATTGAACATTTCCTAAATTCAATTCCTCCAAATCTGGACCTTTATCTGTATTCTTGATTGTAACGTACTGCGTTGTTACAGCAAATCTGTCTTTCAACCCAGCATATCCTATTGATTCTTTTTTAATGCCGAGATTCTTAGCAATCATCGATAGTGCAGCATGAGTCGTCATATTCCTTTTTTTCATTACATACAAAAAATACTTTCCTTTAACCTTCTCAATGCCTTTTCTTGTTCTGGTAAAATTCCTTGTGAATTTGTCATCTATAATCTCATGGACTACAAAATGCTCTGGTTTTTCTATCAGACTTTTAATGCGCATAGAAAACAATCCGCGCCTCAAAGAATTCGCAGATGGCCAGTGACTTTGTCTATCTTGCTTTCCTTCTCAGGGCCAACGCCTAAAGCTGTAATCGTGCCTGCTTCAATTTCTGTATGACCTGCGTCGCTAATGATGGCATTAGGAATCTTTGCTTTGTCGCATTTGCTCTTTATCTCCATCAGTTCATGCAGGCCGGAAACTTTCAGAACAACCTTTTTTTGTCCTTCTTTCTTCCATTCCGCAGCAACAGTTTTCGCAGCTTTTTCAAGCGCAGAAACAGCTGCATGACTAGCCTGCGCAGCTATCTTGCCCTTGCTCATCTTCACATCGCTTCTAACAACGATGACTTGCTTGTACATAAAAATACATTATAGTTAATGGTTGTTTAAAAGCAAATCATTTTGATTTTCTTGTCGAATAATAAATCCTCTGCAGGGCGCTTATGTTTGCGAGCACTGCAAGCAGGACTATGATGTAAGACAGGAAGCTTTTGTCGTATGCAGCAAGGATTATACCAAGAACAAGTATCAGCAATCGTTCTGCACGTTCCATGATGCCGCCTTTTATCTCTTCATCAACAAGGTCCTTTTCCTTTGCAGCTGCTTTTGCGTATGTAGTCAGCATGCTGCCGAACAAGTAAACATATAGCCATACATAAATTGGGAAATAGACTGATGGCAAGGAAACGAATAGTAGTGCAAAAATTATTATTCCTTCTACATAGCGATCTGCAATTGTGTCGAGGTAGGCTCCAAGCTTTGTTACCCTGCCTGTTACTCGCGCTACTGATCCGTCAACAAGATCAATGAAGCCTGAAAGCAGAAAAAATAATGCTGATAAAAGAAAATCTTCTTTTATTAGAAAATATGCAGAAATTATTGCAGGCGCGAAAGCAAGCAGCGTCCATTGGTTGGGCGTAAGCGGCAGTTTGCTGAAAATGATGCCTACCTTGACGCTCAGTGAATTGAATTTCTCTCGCCTTTTGAAGAGCATTTTTATCGCTCTCTTTCGCCCTTTATGAATTCTTCTACCATCTGCTTTGCGAGCACATCAGGAAATTGCTGCGGCGGACTTTTCATTGTGTAAGCTGATATTGAGAGCAAAGGCCCGCCTATGTTACGTTCAAGCGCAAGCTTGCAGCAGCGGATTGCATCAATCACGACGCCTGCTGAGACAGATTTGTCTTCCACATCCAGCTTAACATCAAGAGATATTGGTACATTCCCGAATGTCTTGCCTTCTATGCGAATATGTGCTATCTTCCTGCTTCTTAACCAAGGCACATAATCACTTGGTCCTATGTGAATATTTTCATCCTCGAGCCGCGACATCAGCTGGCTTTGAACAGTTTCTGTCTTGCTTATCTTTTTGTACTTCAGCCTTGAGCGTTCAAGAAGATTAATAAAATCAGTATTTCCACCAAAGTTCAGCTGGTACATCCTTTCAACCTTCACACCACGATCAGAAAATAACTTTACCAGTGTCCTGCTGAGCACTGAAGCGCCAAGCTGCCCTTTGATATCATCGCCTACTAAAGGTAAACCTGCATCAGTGAATTTTTTGGCCCATATAGGATCTGAGGAAATGAATTCAGGAATGCAATTTATGAATCCGCATCCTGCTTTCAATGCACATTCGGCTAAGTACCTAGTTGCTTCATAACTGCCTACAGGCAAATAGCTTAACAACATGTCTGCGTCGCTTTGCTTCAGCTCTTTTGCTACATCCACAGGCGGTTCTTTATCAATCTCAACAAAGTTGCCGAGTATTGAGCCTATGCCATCCAGCACTGGCGCTTTCATTACTTCAACACCGTAGTGCGGGAGTTCTGCAATCTTTTCTGTGTTTATTGTATCAGCGCGTAAGACAGCTTCGCTAAGGTCTTTGCCTACTTTTTGCGAATCCACGTCAAAGGCAGCT
>CAYJVV010000091.1:0-2934 GCA_964373755.1 uncultured archaeon
GATATGTAGTTTTTGAAATAATCACAGAAAAACCTGTTGAATATGGTGATTTCATGGCAGCATTCTGGTCATCGCTGCTAAATTTGCTCGGCGAACATGGAGCAGCCAATGCGCGCATATGGGTAATTAAGAATCTTTTTGATGAAAAACAACAACGTGGCGTAGTGAAATGCCAGCATGATTTTGTGGAGTATACAAGGGCTTCGCTAATGCTGGTCCAGATAATTGCCGAGACAAAAGCTATCGTGCGCGTACTTGGAGTGACTGGAACAATAAAATCTGCAAAAAATAAGTACTTAGGGGTTCGAGACTTAAGAGATTTCAGCAAAAATTAGAATGTGATGAAAATGGAAGAAAATAATTATTTGGAAATGCTGAGAAGAGCGAGATCGAATATCTCTTCACAGGAAACAAAACGATTTGAGATACCTCAAGCTGTCACCCAGCTTGTAGGACGGCAGACTGTGTTGAAGAATTTTTTTGACATAGCCAAAGCGCTGCGGAGAGAGCCGAAACATATAGCAAGATATATGTTCAAAGAGCTTGCAGTGCCTGGAGAAATCCGCGGCAACGAGCTTTATCTGCAGGGAAAATTCCCGTCCAGCCTCGTCGGGAAAAAAATAGATGAGTACGTGAAGGAGTTCGTCTTGTGTCATGAGTGCTCTAAGCCTGACACCATAGTTCAGAAAGCAGAGCGTATTGAAATATTAAAGTGCGAGGCCTGTGGTGCGCGCAGGCCATTGAGGGCAATATGAGGCGGTATCAGCATGCGTTTCTTGTATAAATTTTATAATTCCGGCGGCGAGAAGATGCTGGCAATATGCGATGCAGACATAGTAGGGAAGAATTTTGAAGAAGAAGATCTCCAGATTTCTGTAACAGAAGAATTCTATGCTGACAAGGAATGCGATGAAGGCGAAGTAACGAATCTCATCAAATCGCCAACAATAATCAATGCAGTAGGGAAAAATATAATTTCAATCATGGTCAAGAAAAAACTGGTAGAACAAGAAAACGTACTTTACATTCAGGGCGTGCCGCATGCGCAGGCAGTCTCACTGTGAACTAAATTCATAGCAATAAATACCGACAAAGACAGAATAAAATTATGAAGGGTCAATGGTTTGCTATATCTGCCATATTTATCGCCTTCTCAGTTTTCGCTGTTTCCTCCAACCTTCGCAGCTTCAATGCTATTGATACAGCAGGCACGTCTACTTATAATGAAGATTATCATTTTGCAAACCTGAAACAGGGGCTGCAAAGAACAATCCAGCTGTCAGGGAACACTTGCGAGGAGCTTTCAAAAAACTTGAACGATTATATTTACTTTTTCCAGCTTTCAAAAGGCAGGATAGGCTACGTAGTTGATGTTTTTTACACCATACAAGACTGCGCTAGCAAGACTGTAACTTTTGACCTAATTCTGCTGCAATCAGAAAAATACCAGGTCTGGGAAGGAATAAGACCTTCAATAGAAGGCACCTAAGAAAACTTTATTTGGTGCTTTGACAGTATTATTTCAGTGTCGCAGAAAGTTGTTGTTGCAATTGCATTTTTGCTAGCCATGCAACTGGCTTATGCACAAGCCGCTTCGTCTGGGAAGTTAGGAGTAGTAAGCGTGCCGCTTTCCGAATCATTACCCTATCCAATTACAGTAACTATCAATCTTTACAACTCTCCAAAGACTCTTATCGCTTCGGAAAAAGTGGTGCAGCCAGCCTTCAAAAAAAATGTTGATATTGACTTTTCAAAATATAACATAATCTTGGCAAGTTTATACGTGCCTTATGTTAATGTTATTTCACATTTGTTTGTAGGGGATACGAGAAAATATTTATCTGGTCTTTCTGCACCGCCAACCCTCTCGTTGTCTGCATCACCAACATCAATAACATCTGGAGGATCCTCGACATTAACCTGGAGTTCAACTGATGCCACGTCCTGCACTGCATCAGGCGCATGGTCTGGAGCAAAAACATTATCAGGCACCCAGAGCGTAAGCCCTACTAGCACATCGACTTACACATTAACCTGTACTGGACCTGGTGGATCAGACATAAAATCAGCAACAGTTACAGTTAGCGCAACAGCCCCTACGATTTCTGTTATTTCAAAGACGATTATTATCACTGCAGCTGCTGGAGATACTAACTACACATCCAATATCACTCTTACAAATGCTTCCAAGGCCTGGCTTGTACATACAGCTAGTATGTCCAATGCTGGCACTTTGAGACCAAACGGAAGGTTAAACGAGACAACAGCACGCTTTCAAAGATTTACTGCTGGATTTACAAACATATCTTATTTTGTAACAGAGTTTGACTCAGGAGCAAGGGTTTTCCGTGGTAATGCGAACATTACTGCTGGATCTAAATCAGCAACGGTAGATTTGAAAACAACTGTAAACCTCGGCAAATCATTCCTTTGGACGTCTTCATTATTCAACGAGACATCTGTTCAAGTATTCGGTTCATATTATGTCTTTGCAAACTTCACAAACAGTTCATACTTGATGTTCAGCAGGAATGGAACATTAGGCCAAAACAATATTGAATGGCAAGTAATAGAATTCTTAGATAGCTCTACAGTCCAGTCAGGAACAGCAGTAATGACTACTGCACAAAGCTCGATCAATGTTCCAATAGCTTCAGTAGACCTCACAAAAAGCTTTCCTATAGTCTGGTATAATGTTACTCAAACAGCTACAATTGACAGCAGGGAATACATCAGAGCCAACTTCACAAGCTCCACAAACTTACTGCTAAACCGTTCAGCTGTGAACGCAGGAGGAGGGATTTGGTTCAATTCCTCGTGGGGTTACAGGACAAATATCACATTCAATTCAAGCAGAATTGCAGAAAACGGCTTAACAAATTTTCCTGTATTAATTAATATCTCCAGTTCAAATCTTTCTACTTATGCTCAAGC
>CAYJVV010000092.1:0-2923 GCA_964373755.1 uncultured archaeon
TACAAGTACGGCAATTTCTGAGGAAAGTAGAGGAGAACTAGTCTATCATGCAACAGGAATGTTTCTTGCAAAAGAAAGCGAAAGGGAAGTTAAAGGTGGAGATTACGAAGGCACTGTTTCTACGGTATGGAAATATGATGTCTTGGGCTCTTTTTCAGGCGTTCGATTTGATGCTGAGTTACAAACAGAAGAAGGCAAAGCCCATTTGAGATTTTTAGTCAGTGAGCGAACAGGCGGAAGAGGCATAGCTTATTCTCAGAATTAATTCTTACTGAATTATCTCGTTTCCATATTTACAGAAGTTCCTGACATTCTTTCTGCAGCATAATAGGCTTGCCAGGCATTATTCTCTTGGCCAGGAGGAAAAGTACAGACTGCCACATGTCTTTGAAAATCTAAACTTGCAGGTCCAAATCTTAGTATATTTCTAAAAGTATCAGAATCCTCACACTCTATTGTCAGTTCATGGGTTAACATTCTTTTCGGCACTTCTCGACCGACACGGAACCATTTACCTTTTGGATCTTCTGTGTCCTGTAGAACTCCAACTTCTGTAGCAAGAAGATTTGCTGTAAACCATCCTCCTATTTCATCAAAGCCATGAAGTCTAACATAATCAGCAGCATCTCTGTCTTCACCATAGGCTTGAGGAATAAATCCAAGTTCTGTTCCAAGGAAAGAATCTCTACCATATCTCCGCGATAAATCACGATGAATTAAATGTGCATCTCGTCTTAAAACTCTAACATAGGATTCAATGGAACGTTTAACTTCTTGGAATCTTGCTTCTACATCGTTTGACATAATTTTTGTTATTATCAATAAGCTTAAATACAAATATTTTTGAGACTCTGATAAAACTCACTTCAGCTTGGTCAAACACTGTTAAGCTATAATCAAACATATTTGTTTATCTTCTTTTTCCATCTTTTATCCTTTGCGTGTGTATACCAAATATGAAAATTTATCAGGACAAAGAAGAGACAAGCCTTTATGGCAGAAGGACTCGCAAAGACTCAGTGCGCATAGGCGTCATAGGCACATTGGACGAACTGAATTCATTTGTGGGGCTGGCTGTTTCTAGATTCGATGAAGGCGAAATAAAGAGAATATTGAAAGATGTACAACGGGATCTTTTTGTTGCTGGAGCTGACATTGCTACGCCTTTTGATATTACTGAAAAACATGAAAGAATAAAACATGATGATGTGAAGAAACTGGAGGATTATATTTCTAGACTGGAAGCTGAGTTGGAACCGCTTAACAAATTTATATTGCCTGGAGGGTCAAGGGAAGCTGCTGTACTGCACATTTGTCGCACTATCTGCAGGCGCGCAGAGCGAGCGATAGTGGCGCTAAAGATGCATGAAGAGATAAACAATTACATTTTCATCTACATCAATCGCTTGTCAGACCTTCTGTTTACGCTGGCACGAATAGCGAACAAAAGAAAAGGCGTCGAAGACGAGAAATGGGAATAATAACGATTTCTGATTCTTTTTATTCCGGTTCTAACAATAATCTTAAAGATTAAGAAGATCTTTGTAAGTTCTTTGGGGTTTACAAAGACCTTTCTTTCAAGAAAGGGATTTGTTATGCGTCACATCTCTGAACGCGAGCGCGAGTTGCCTGAGGCATTGATTGGCAGAATGCTTGAACTGGCTGTGCAGAGCAAGGATATTATTTCTCTTGGTCCTGGAGAACCAGATTTCCCTGCGCCAAAACCCATAGTGCAATTCACAAAACAATTCGCAGATAAATGCAATCATTACTCTCCGCCTGGCGGCAGGAAGGAGCTGAAGGAAGCTATTGTAAAAAAATTAAGAAAAGAAAACAAGATTCGTTGCGATCCTGAAAATGTTATTGTTACAGCAGGCAGCCAAGAGGCTCTAATGCTTGCTCTGCAGTGCACTGTTGACGTCAACGAGCATGTGCTTATTCCTGATCCAAGCTTCCTAGGCTATGCTCCAAGCGTCGAGTTAACAGACGCGGTTCCAGTGGCTGTACCGCTCCGTGAAAAAGATAACTGGGAAATAGATCAGGATGCTGTGCGAAAAGCGATAACCAAAAAGACTCGAGCATTAATCATAAACTCGCCTGCAAACCCTACGGGCAACATGTTGAGCAAAAAGACTTTAGAAGAGATAGCTGATATCGCTGTTGAGTCTGACATATATATCTTCAGCGATGAGGCTTATGAAAAAATAATTTATGATAAGAAACATATATCATTAGCAAGCTTGAATGGGATGCATGAATACGCTGTCACGCTTCAGACTTTCTCGAAGAGTTATGCAATGTGTGGTTATCGCCTTGGCTACTGTGTTGCACCAAAAGACGTTGTGCAAGCAATGACAAAGATCCACATGTACAGCACTATATGCGCTCCTACAATATCCCAGTTGGTTGGTGTCAAAGCACTTCAAATGAGCAACACATATACGCGAGCAATGGTCAAAGAATACAGGCGCAGAAGAAACTTTATTGTCAAGAGGTTAAATCAAATAGGATTGCATACAGTAAAGCCAGAAGGCGCTTTCTACGCATTCGCAAACATTCAGAATTTCTCCAAAGACAGCTTTCGCTTTGCGAACACATTATTGAAGAAAGCAAAGGTAGCTGTCGTGCCCGGCAGCGAATTTGGCAAGAATGGCGAGGGCTATGTACGCTGCTCTTTTGCAACTGACTACAAGCTGATAGAACAGGCTCTTGAAAGAATGGAGAAGTTTTTAGGGAAACATAAGTGATTTTTAATTCTTTCATCCCAATTCAATATCATGAATATTGAGCAACTACAAAATAGTTATAATGAAAGGAAAACTGTCATCAAGCAAAGGCTCAATGAATTCAAAGAAATCAGCAAAAAAGATGACAACGCAGTTTTCACCGAACTTGCTTTCTGCCTGCTCACGCCACAATCCAA
>CAYJVV010000093.1:0-2914 GCA_964373755.1 uncultured archaeon
TCCCTTGCACCGTGAGGATCTCGGCCTCTCACGCCGATGACGCGGGTTCAAAGGCGTATGAAGTGCAAAGCACTTCTCTGCTGAATTTCCCGCCGGGAGCACTCAATGAATTTTCAGGCGCTCACCAGAACGTTGAATAAATAAGCGACGAGGGTGAGCATTACCATGCAAGAGAATAGCGAAATAATCTACGCAGTGTCCAGAAGGCTGGAAGCTGCAAGGCAGAAGGCAATAGAGCATCTGCTCAGCAATGGGCAAGCTCGGTCAGAGAAGCAGGAAGCCCTTGTGATAGCTGGGGGTAGTTCACTAATAGGCCATAATGTTATAGGATTTGATTACAGCGTCCTGCAGCCCTACGCCGATTTTGACGTTCTATCCAGATTCAAGAGTAAAACACTGGATACAATGGTCCATATAGAGAAAATTGTTGGCATAAGGCTTAAATTAGACTCTTTGGCACGGCATACGCTTGGTAAAGGAAAAACTCTTAGCGCAGTTACTATACCTGCCTTATGGAAAAGAGGAGAGCATCAAAAAGTCAAAGACTATTTGATTAATGATTTGGAAATTCTAAAAAACATATATTTACACGGCAAAAAATATGGCTGGGTTAAATGCGACATAAATGGCAAAAAATTTCAGATTATTTTTAATTGTTATGTCACAAGGATGATGCAATACACACAGCAAAAAAACATAGAAATAAACGACCAGTTCAGGAAAGCCCTCAGCTTGATGGAAAACACAACAAAAAATGTTTTCATCACGGGCAGGGCTGGCACCGGCAAGTCCACACTGCTCGATTATTTCAAGAAAACAACAAAGAAAAATATAGCAGTTCTTGCCCCGACGGGTGTGGCAGCCGTGAATATCGGTGGCCAGACAATACACTCTTTTTTCAAATTCGGGCCTGATATAACACCTGATAAAGTTAGAAAATATGATGATAATGCTGCGCTGTATAACGCCCTTGAAGCTATTGTAATAGACGAAATCTCGATGGTTCGTGCCGACCTGCTGGACTGTGTGGATAAAGCACTTAAACTAAGCCGTTCTGACAAGAAGCCTTTCGGCGGCATGCAAATAATTTTTATTGGCGATTTATACCAGCTGTCACCTGTGGTTACAGGTAAGGAAAGAGAAGTATTTCGCACACACTACAAAAGCCAGTATTTCTTTGATTCCAAAGCATTCAACAATCTTGAGATGGAAATGATAGAACTGGAAAAAATTTACAGACAGAAAGATCATAAATTTATCAATATTCTCAACGCTATACGAAACAATTCTGTTACAGCTGAGCAGCTTCGGGAGATAAACAAAAGGTTGCATCCTAATTTTGAGCCGAAGATAAATGATTTTTACATAAACCTGACAACAACAAACGATATGGCATACGCAATAAATTCAAGGGAGCTTGAGAAGCTAAAGTCAAAGCTTTTTATCTATAGAGGCAGGATAAAGGGCAGCTTCGACAAGAAGTACCTGCCTACGGATATCGACTTAAAAGTAAAGATAGGATCGCAGGTAATGCTTCTGAACAACGACTCTGCCGGTCGATGGGTAAACGGCACTGTTGGAAAAATTGCAGATATAAGGAAAAAGGGCAAAGAAGACATAATCATAGTAGAAACGCAAAACAGAGAATTTGTCGATGTATCGCCTTACACGTGGAAAATATACAATATGATATTCAACAAGGAAACTGAAAGCCTTGATTCAGAAGTTCTGGGATCTTTCACACAATACCCTATAAAGCTTGCATGGGCGGTCACAATACACAAAGGGCAGGGAAAGACTTTCGACAGGGTTATCATAGATATAGGAAAGGGCACATTTGCTCACGGACAAACTTACGTCGCTTTGAGCCGCTGCACGGCCTTGGACGGCATTGTTCTTAAGAAACCAATACAGAAGAAACATATTTTCATGGACTGGAAGATAGTAAGTTTTCTTACGAAATACCAGTACAGGCAGTCTGAAAAACTGCTTTCTCTCGAAGAGAAGATACGCATAATAGAGAGGGCGATCAAAAATGAATCGAGGCTTGAGATTGTTTATCTCAAATCAAGCGACGAGAAATCTAGGAGAACAATATTGCCAAAGAGCGTCGGAAAGATGGAGTATATGAGCAGACAATATATGGGCGTCGAGGCTTACTGCTTCTCAAGAAAAGACGACCGTGTGTTCCGCGTAGACAGAATTCTTGAAATAAAAAAGGCAGAATAAATATGTCTGTTACAACTCTGAAAAAACATTTATCATATCTTGATCAGGATACGCTCATGAAACTCCTGGTTGAACTCGCCAGATACAAGAAGGAGAATATGGATTTGCTTGAGACTAGATTGCTTGGGAAATCTAATGTTCTTGAAAACTGCAAGAAAGCTGTTAGAAAGTGCATCTTCAACAAATTTGAAGAGCCAAACTTGCGGGCTGCTAAATCCATAATAAATGATTTCCGGAAAGTGGCAGCTACCGAAGAACTTATAGACCTTATGATATTCTATATTGAGCAGGGAACAAAATTTACCCTCAAATATGGTGACATAAATGAGAATTTCTATAACAGTATGGAGCATATGTATCGCAACGTTATAGAAATGCTGTCAGAAAATTCTGGACTTGCAAAGAAATTTCACTCACGTATGAAACAGCTTGTCGTCATGACAAATGGAATTGGTTGGGGTTATCACGACGGCCTGAAAGACGCCTACGGAAAACTTGTAAAATCAATGTAAGAGCAACATTTTAATACTTCAGCGCCATATCCGCCAATAAAAGTGGGCGCCTGTTTTTTCATTCGGGGCTCGCCGGGAGCACTCAGATGGAAATGAAATGCTGCAAAAAGCGGGAACACCGTTTCATATAGAATTTATTTGTACGAATATGCGCAACTTTTGCAGCAGAAGTT
>CAYJVV010000094.1:0-2897 GCA_964373755.1 uncultured archaeon
ATCATTCACGTAAACTTTGAACGTATAATTGCCATCTGTTAGGTTTGCTTTTTCTTTGGACCAATTTGCGCTGCTATTGATACTCTCATTTACGCCGTTCCATTCAAGCACAGAAGAAACATTTTCAGTTACTGTAACGTTCACAACTATTGAATTACTTGTAATTAAAATCTCATTGCTAGGTGTTGGCGGAACGAAAGATATCTGACCAGGAATTGTGTCAAGTCTAATTGCTTGTGTTAAGATAGTTGAGTTTTTGTTACCCGCTCTATCTGTAATATTTATTTCTATTTTGTATTCGCCATCGGGAACTATTCCTGTGCATAAATCAGGTGTACAGGAACCATTCCACGTCTTGAGAATTGATTTCGTATAATTTTCTGCATTGAATCTTTTGACTCTGCTGCCGTTTCCAGCAATAATGTAGGTTGTGCTGAAATTTACTATCTCAGATACCGTTATGTTAAAGCTTGTTGTGTCGAATATGCTATCTTTATTGGGCGAGAATATATTGTTGTTGCCACCAGAGAAAGTTGTGTTAGTGATTGATGGTATAATTGTATCAAATGTTATTATTCTGCTCAAGCTCGCAACATTTCCTGCGCTGTCATTGACTAGTATATTGTATGTATAAGTTCCGTCAGTCGATGTCTTGTTGACAAAACAATAAATAGGATTTGTTTCAGTCATTTTCATAGTCTGGTTAGTGTTGTTCCATTCCAAAACACATGCAGAAATGTTTGTCAAGTCTGAAACACTCACATTGATAAAAGTGTAGTTTCTGCTAACAAAAGAATTGTTTGCATCTGCTGAAACGATACTAATTGTTGGTTTTACTGTATCTATTGTGAAAAAAGCTAATGCTGAAGATGTATTGTTGCTTTGATCTGTGCAAAAAGTTCTTAGAGAGTAATTGCCATCTGTTAAATTAAGCATGAAGGTTTTGCTCACTGTTACATTTCCGAGTGAAATTACAGAGCCGGTTAAGTTATAGGAACATTGTTGCTCAAGTTCAAGATTATCAGAAGTTGTAAAATTCACAATTATAATATTTGCATTGTGAAAACTATTGTTAAATGGCGTTGTTAAGTTGATTATTGGAGAAGTGCTGTCTATCAACTTATCAGATACAGGGAAATTTGATGTAATTGTATAGGATGTATTCCATGAAAGGTTTGATGAAACAAGCCTTGCAGTCCATATTCCTCCAGAAACATTCATCGAAATATTTATGTGATTAATTCCTGTAACTGAAAAAACAAAGTTTCCTGTAATGTTGTAAAGATCTAATTGGATTGATATATTATCAAGCCAATCTATGATAAATATCAAGAGAGAGTTATTGCTTGTATTGATTTTGTGGAAAGAAGTTGTTCCTAGTGTACTGTTTGTAAAAAAAAGATCTTGTGATAGCAAGAAATTCGAAGCTAAGGAATAGTTTATACTTCCATTTACGGATGTTGGTAAAACTGATATTGTCCAGTAACCGCTGACTGGGTTTGTAATTTTTATCATTTCTTCTGTTTGCAGCACTGAAGTTGATGATTTTATAACAGCACCTGATGGATCAAGCAACCGTAAGTCAAGATTCTGGTGCACTAAATAATTCTCCGACCAATAAAGAGTTGCACGTATTTCTGAAGAATTGACTGGGACAAAAATACTGTTGATTTTGCTAGTGTTTGATATAGTGCCTGATACCGTTTTGTTTATCTCGCTGAAAATCCGTGAAACATCTATTCTTCCTGCACCTTTGCTGCTTGTTTTTGAAAAATTGCCATTAAGGTCTAAGGCAGAGTTCATTATTATCGCCTTGACTTCTGCAGGTGTAAGGTTACGTGCCTGCAGCATTAGAGCAGCAATGCCAGCTACATGTGGTGCTGACATGCTTGTTCCTGCCGCTGAAAAGAAATCAGTAGATGTTTCCCATTTTGCATTTGCTGAGGTTATTATAAATCCTGGTGCAAGCAGATCAGGTTTTATCCTTCCGTCGTCTGTCGGTCCTCTGCTAGAAAAAAAGCTTAGTGAGTCGGTTATTCCGCCTTTCGATGTGTCACTAGAACCAACTGTTATGACTTTATGTGCAAGACCAGGAGAACAAATGGAATTTGAACTGCCTGTTGAATTGATTTTTCTGCAATTTGCTTCGCCACCCGGCCCGCTGTTGCCTGCTGCAACTGTAACAACCTTACCCATATCAACTATAGTGTCTAGATAAGCCGAAAGTGCATCGCTGCCGTCAGCAGGTGCCGCCAGACCACCAAGGCTCAACGTGAGTATGTTGGCTCCGTTTTCGACACACCAGTCAATGCCTGCCAGAATATCTGTATCATCACAAAATCCAGTACAAACCTTGGCATTAAGTATGCTGGCACCGAAAGCCATACCACGATATGTCGCGTCATTTCCAGCTGCTATCCCTGCAACGTGCGTCCCATGACCTATTACACTTGTGTCATCAGGATTGTTTTCGCCTGTAAAGTCGCTTTCATTTATTATTCTCCCGACAAGCGCAGGATGTGTTTTATCGATTCCTGTATCAAGTATGCAGATTTTTATGCCACTGCCGTTGTATCCAAGATTCCAAGCGGCTGAAACATTAACCAAAGGCGCCGAAACGTCCAGCAAGGGCTTCTTTTCTCCGTTTGCCCATACATTTTCAATTGAAGGATTGTCTTCTAACGTTTTCAGAGTGCTTTTTCTTACCCGAGCCGAATAGAAGTTTTTTTGCTTGAACTGTTTAACATTCTCAGCATCTTCAATCCTGTAGTCCTTATTTGTTTTGACAATAACTGTAACCTTATCTTCAGGAGAATCATATATGGCAGGGTCTATTTTTTGTGATTCAGCTGAGAAAGACAGAGTAGCAAGTAATAGGACTAGGCATAAAAAAGATA
>CAYJVV010000095.1:0-2889 GCA_964373755.1 uncultured archaeon
TAGCCTCTGCTTGTTTCCGCAAGCCACTGGTTTTCTTTTCCCAGGGCTTTTCTTTCAAAAAGAAAAGGCCTTTCGAACCCGAGTTAGACGACTAGACTTTAGTTCTCGTCCGTTATACACTTCTTGATCAAACTTCTTTCCAAGAAGTTTGGCAGGGACGTGTCCTACCTTTCTCTCACCTTTGCCTCTTTTGGTACAGCTTTTCTTTTGAAGAAAAGGTGTCTAGACTACTACCGCATTCTTAGATATTTTTTTAGATAATGTTATTAAAGCCAATTAAGCTCCAGAACAAAGCAAAGGCTACAAGTTTTAATAAAATAACAAGGGAAAACAAAAATCCTAAACTTTCACTTTTTTTGCCCATCTTTTTGATAGATCCGAGACAGTATCTTTCAGACCCAGACCGAGAGCAATTGCCATGCCCAAGCCAACAGAACCTATGACAACCAGCAGGATGTTGTTTACAAGCGTTGCTGATATGCCAAGTATAGGCAATGCCAATGCAACTGCCACGTACATTACCAAAAAGAATAATGCCTTGGCAGTGAGTGTAGCCCATATCCTGTTAAGCTGTTTCATGTGGTGCTTTATGTACTCAGCAAGAACGTAACCAGAAATAAGAATTGCTGCTGCTCCTACCACGCGCGGGATGAATGCATTGATCTCTGCTACCCACAACGACAAGACAGGTATACCAAGTATCTGTGTGGATGTCGCTACCGTTATGAAGCCGAGATAGATCCACCATTTAGCAATGACTGAGAAGACACTGCTAAGGTTTACCGCTGGTTTGTCTGTTTCCGACACATAGTAGTCCAGACGTATCTTGGTAAGCACATCTTTTACAGCCCTTCCTACTATCTTGCCTATAACCAAGCCTATTACAAGCAGGATTATGGTTGCCAACAAGTTAGGCAGTAGTGCTGTAGCGTTTGCTGTCAGTTGGGAAAGTACGTCGACGACTTGAAAAGCCATTACTTCACCTTTATAGTCATTGTAAGAACCCGTTAATAAAGGTTTCCGTGGCGGAGAAATTACGTTTAGAGCACGATGAAAAAGGTAATTGAGAAAAAGATTTCTGAAAAAGATATTAACAACAGGATAGAATTAATTACTATGACAAGTGGACAAGCATCACTCGAATATATTCTCATCCTAGCATTCAGTCTTTTGTTGGCTGGGTTCCTTTGGATAAAAGCGGCAGCTAATATAGAGAATACAGAACTTGAACTTCAAATGGCGTATGCAAAAAACGCGCTTGACAAGATTGTGCAGACCTCTGATATAACTTTCATAAAGGTAGCATAATAGAATAATTTTGTTTTTTTCCCGATTCTTATCTTTATTTCAATAATTAGTCAAACTACTGGAATTTACTTTTCTTGTTTTTCCTCGTTTTTGCTGAAATACCTTTTCCAGAATTTTCTTCCAAGTGCCCTTTCAGTTCTGTCCAACATAGTTCCTTGGCCGCGTGTACCACAAAATCTTACTCCACGCCCAAGAGCATAACCGATTCCCAGCATTGTTGCAGCTGCAGCAACTGTTTCTACTGGCTGGTCAGTTACGTTATTAGAAAAATTTTGCATAGAGTTCCAGATGCCACTATAATCAAGCCCTTTGGCAACATCGTAAAGTTTTCTAGCTCCTTTAGAACCTTCAACAGCAGAACCGAAAGCAGAATACAAGTCCCAATCTTTGATATTTTCCCATGCATATCTTGTATTTTCTGCGGACTGAGTAAGACCTTTTGTAACTTTTTGTATTCTTTCTGCATCTCTGATTAAGTTTGGAACATAATCAATCATATCAGGTACGGTTGTGATGCCGTCACCGACTTTTTGCAAATAGCCTTTACCAGAACCAACAACAACACCTGCAGCGCCGATTCTACCAGCTATTCTAAGACCTATTTCAACTGGTTTGTAAGAAGCAAACCTGAGCATCTCTTTATTCATAAATGTCACTATCTATTAGTAACACTCTGAGGCCTTATAAGCATTTCTATACTTTAATAACTATCTAGTAGTGAATAACACCTTGCTATTAGTAAAGATTTTCGGCATCAATTTAATTCCACAAAATTGCCTGATTTAGCATGCTCAAACTCATCAATTTTTCTTTTCGCAGATCTGATATATCTGTCTGTTTTCTGAGCCCTAATGGCAAACTTGTCTGCATATGCTTCTTCTGCATTCGAATCATGATGAAATCTTGCAAGAAGCGAAAGAGGAGAGAAAAATCTGAGTATTGAAACTGACATTGTCAATACGGATGCCTTGCGCTTTAAATGCCCCAGTTCGTGCAGCAGTACTGCTTCTATCTCTTTTTTATTAAGCAGCTCTGTAAGCCCAGCAGAAACAAATATCATAGGCTTGAATGACCTGAATGAAAAGGCGATAGGATTTGCATTATCTATAATGTATACTTTAGGTATATGAATTTTTATTCGCGCAGAATACTCTTTTACAAATTTGAGCAAGTGGGTATTTTTAATTTCTGCCTTTTTGTTAAAGAACATGTAAAAACCAGGGATGACAAAAAAGCTGGCTATTGTGCTCAATAATAATGTTGTCGGCAAAGCCAATGCTACAAGGTTGGCAAGATTGTTTGCGCAGGGCATGCAGCCTACGCTACATGCGGCGGTTGTTGTCAAAACAACAAATGGGAAAAACAGGGAAATTAAATGGCTGTAAATAAGGCCTACCTTGGCTTTTGTCGAGAGCTTAAATTTGCTGAGAATTAAAAGCGTGATTATGGCAAACGAAAAAGAGCTTGCCATCAATAATAACTTGTCCGCGTCAATAACAAACCCAGCAAAACATCCGAGTATCATCTGTCCTGCCCCTTTGAGAATCTTTTATAAAAGTAATTGGCTGCAACCTGCCCGAA
>CAYJVV010000096.1:0-2809 GCA_964373755.1 uncultured archaeon
ACGTTGCTGCTAACGCGTAGATAGAACCGAGAATTGCACCTACGCAGGGCGTCCAGCCAGCTGCAAAAGCTACGCCGAATACAAATGATGATATATAGCTATTGCTGAACTTTTTTACTTTCAGTTTGTGCTCTCTCATTAAAAACGGTATGTTATATTTCAGAGATGCTATGAGAAAGATTCCAAAAAGAACTATTATGGTTCCGCCCACAGTTCTAAGTATGTTAACAGCGTCGAATGCGACGTTCGACAATAATGTCTGCAGCAATATACCAACAAGCGAGAATACTAAAGTAAAGCCTATCACGAAAGCTACTGAGTTAAGGAATATTACGGTCCTTTGATTCATGATAGTCACTTTTTGTTGAATACCATTTAAATTTGCTAAGGGATAAACTATTGTCTGTATGATTAGAAGAGACTGGCAGCACGTACTCGACCCAGTAACTTATCATAAAACTTTGTTTATTTCGCTTAGATACCGCGCTTTGTCCCAGCTATCAGGCGCTTTTAAAAATACTTTGTCGTCTTTGAGTATTATTTTTGTGTGCTGGTACGGAACCTGAAACTGCTGTGCCAGTGCTTTTTCATCAGCATCAGTGTCACCGTCGTTGAAATTTATCCTGAATGCAACAATCTTATCAGACTTTATTTCGTTGAATGCTGAATAAAATTCGGGCGCTTCGGCCCTGCATATTGGGCACCACGTCGCATAGAAGTATAAAAATACAATCTTGTCAGATGCTATTGCCCTATCATAATCAGCCTTGTTAAAGTCTATAACAGGCGCGGAAGAGCCTGCAAGAATCGTGCCCGAATAAGATGATGATACGCTTGTAGCTGACTTGTTTTCAGGTTCTACCATGGTGCCATTAGGCAGTATCATAGTTCCGTCTGGTTTGATCATTGTTCCGTCTGGTTTGATCATTGTTCCGTCTGGTTTGACTATCGTGCCGTCAGCAAGTCTTTTCTCGCCTTGCTGCGTGACGCATGCGGAAGCAAAAACCATTGCAACAAGGAAAAATGGCAAGATAAGTTTCAACATCATAGAGCTGGAAGCGTGTAGCATATATATAGCTTTTCCCAGATTAACAATAATGCTTACAGGCGATGAAAAGATTCTCAGAAGAATACTGCACATGCACCTGTCTGGTACACGCGGCGGACCTGTAAGACTCAATATTTTATTGCTGCTTGAAAGAAAGCCGCATAACATAAACGAGATTGCCACAAAACTTTCACTGGATTACAAGACAATTCAGCACCACATAAGGGTGCTTCATAAGTCAGGCTTTATAATTCCTGCAGGCAGAAAATATGCAAACAGCTACAGCCTTGCAGAAATAATCAGGATAAATAAGAAGCTGCTGAAAGAAATCAATGATATGGGAAAAAGTAAATAAAGTAGGAAAATGATTTGACTAATATGGTAGAAATGATAAGCAGTATTTTGCATTTGATAAACGTAATCCTTACACTAGGTCTTCTTTACATATACACACAGAATTACAGGAAACTGAAATCAAAGTACACAATAGGCCTGATGATCTTTTCATTGTTCTTCCTTATGCAAAGCGCTATGGGACTTTACTTCGATGCATCAATGACCATGTACTACTCAACTCAGGCAGAAACAGCAGCCATGGCACTAGAAGGCATAAAAGCAGTTGCGCTAGGTGTGCTCCTAAAGATCAGCTGGGAGTAAGCTTTATATAAGATGTTAAATATATGTATAACATAAGTTTAACAGGTGGTTTTGTGCCGGATCTTAAAGTCAGAAAAATAGGAAATTCTTTAGGCGTTATATTCCCCAGCGAGCTCGTAAAGGAGAAAAAATTAAAAGAAAATGAGACTGTTTTTGTCAGCGTTACGAAGAAAGGCGATCTGAGCGATTTTTTTGGGACTCTAAAATTCAAGGAAAGCGGCCAGAAGATTAAAGATGAGCTCAGAAAAGGCTGGGAATAAATGTACTTCTTTGATACATATGCATTCATAGAAATATTCAGAGGAAATATTAACTATTCCAATTTTCAGAATACAGACATGGTTACAACCAAACTAAACCTGATGGAAGTTTATTATTGGCTGCTTAATAAATTTGGACAAGAAGTAGCAGACAATTTCTACGATAAAACGCTGGAATATACAACGGAAATAACAGATGAAATAATTAAAAAGGCTATGCAATTTAGACTTGAAAAGAAGAAACAGAACTTGTCTTATACCGATTGCATAGGTTATGTAGTAGCAAAAGTTAACAACCTAAGATTCCTGACTGGCGATATGCAGTTCAAAGAACTCGATAACGTCGAGTTTGTGAAATAATCTTATAAAGATTAGATGGGTAGAAAAGCAGATGACAGAAAACTTCGATTATAGCTATGATAAAATGGATCCTGTAAAAAGACGTGCACTTGAAAAGTTCAGATCTGCTTTTTCCCACCCAGAGAGACTTGGAATAAGAGTTATGCCAGCAGGAGATACAGCAGCTGTTCTAGACTTCATGAACTACGATTTCTTGCTTGCGTTTAATGTAGAAGGTCTTGGAACAAAGAACAAGGTATCCGATGCGATGTATCAGGGACTAAGGGCTATTGGTAAAGAAACACAAGCTCCAGGTGTATATAGAAATATTGGTGTTTGTACGGTTGCGACTTCAGTTAAAGACCTTCTTGCTGTAGGAGCAGACCCAATATCTTATGGAGATTTCTTAACAGCCGGTGATGATTCTTGGTTCGAAGATAAAGAAAGAATTGATGAATTACTTGAAGGCTACAAAGTAGCTGCAGATATTGTCGGATGTGCTATA
>CAYJVV010000097.1:0-2806 GCA_964373755.1 uncultured archaeon
ATTACAACCTGCCCTTTGGAAGTCACTTTAGTTACTTCTGACATAACATTCACCTCTAGTAAGAATGTATTAATTTCCAACTTTATAAGGTTTACGGTATAGAGTCATATAATGAAAGTCGAGAAAAAGGTAAACAAGATGTGGCAGGAGTGGAGTGGCATGCCTGCCAAGCTGCAGAAGGAGATTCGCCAGAATGCAGTGTTCATTGCAAAATGGCATTACACGTATTCTGCGGAACGCGGCAAGATTGGCGTGATCCGCATGTCTGAGTCCCTTCCAAGACAAACTTTCTGGGAAATCTGCTGTCTGGAAGGTAAGCTATTTGACGACACAGAAAGATTCAGCACAAAGAAAGAAGCCGAGAGGCGCATAAGGCAGCTGCAGAATAAACATGGACAAGAGCTGGGGCCCGTATTTCAAGGAGCTCGTCATGGATTACAGGGATTTTGCAATTGCAGTGGGATGGGGCGTATTTGACCCGAATCCTTCCTGCACCATATATCATCGTAGCGAGGCGAAAATCCTGGAACTCTGGGAAGAGCTCGAGGCATGGGCATCGGAAAACAGCGTTTTCCGCGGAAAGCAATTTACTTATCCGAATCTTGAGAAGCCGAAAATGGCAAAGGCGTCTTTCATGAATGACGTGGCAAAAAGGCTCTTGGAGGAGAACACGGTCCTGTTTTTCCGGCATCTCGCCAGGCTCCGCCAGAAAAACCTCAGAACAAGCCGCGGAATAATCCTCTATGGCAATCCTGGCAATGGCAAGACTTCGATCTGCCGCTGGATATCCAAGAACCTGCCAGGCGTCACGCGCATCTGGGTGACTGCATGGGAGATGTGCAGCCAGAACATATCGCATCTTTTCGAGATCGCGCGTGCCTTGTCGCCTGCTATCATATTCATGGAAGACATAGACACCGCAGGCATTTCCCGCAATATTACAGGCAGGCTCAATCCCCTCCTGGGGCGGCTGCTCAAAGAGATGGACGGCATCCAGAAAAACGACGGCATCGTCGTGATTGCCACTACAAACAACATCTGGGCTCTGGATGAGGCGCTTGCCAACAGGCCGGGGCGTTTTGATTTGAAGATTCGCATAGGCAACCCTCACCAGCGTGTTGTGAAGAAAATCACGGGACGATGTGACCGTATCACGCTCGCGGAGGCATTCCGCAGGAAAGAAGAGAAAATTTATTACGAAAAGATTCTGGGGAAAAAATATCGCTCGCCTGCAAAGCGTAATTCAGTGCATTATATAGGATGAGAGCTCCGTCATGCCGCGTCAATGATTATGAAAGCTATTGCCGTGCCAGCCGTTGCATTTTTTGTTCTTTTCTGACAGGCGTACGGCAAGGACTAAATCATAAATGTGTTCTGCTTGCCAACTGCTTCTATAATCTGGTTCAAAACGGCGCTCTTTGATAAGGTATCCGAATTTCCAATCAGTATTAGCTTGTCTTTAGCTCTTGTAATAGCAACATTAATCAGCGTTTTATTTTCTAGAAATTTGAGACGATCTGGTTTTGTGGACAGCATGCTTCTGGAAAAACTCATAATTATAACATCTTTCTCTCTGCCTTGAAAACTGTGCACCGTATCCACTTCTATATGTTTAATTACCAGTTCTTCTAACAGTTTTCGTAAGAGCCATTTCTGCTTTTTGTAAGGTGTGATTATGCCTATTTTTCCGTTAGGGATTCCGTACTCTATGCAAGAGCCGAGCGCTTCAACAACATATTTGGCCTCTTTCAAATTAGAGGATCCGGAGCCAAATCCATCTTCATAACACCTAGCTTTAGCTGTGTCGATGAATATAGCAGGATTGATAGCGCTTATTTTCCTGCCGCCTAAATTCAGGAGCAGTTTTATCTGAGAAGGCTTTCTTGCAGTTTTAAGTTTGCCTTCGTAAAAAATTCTGCTTGCTATTTCGGCAATTTCAGGCTGCATTCTGTATTGCAAATCAAGGAAGGTGGCATTTTCCGGGTAAAATTCCAATAGTCTGTTAAAAACAGAGATATTAAGCTCTTCTGATATCTCTTTTTCCTCTATCGGCTGCAGTTGCTTGTCGTCGCCAACGAGTATGAATTTTCTGCTTTTCATGAGAGGCAGCAGTGACATGAAACTGGCTACCTGGATTGCTTCGTCCATTATTGCATCATCAAATTTAACATCGTCGAGAAAGCTATGACATGAGGATACGGCAGTAACAAATATAATACCTGATTTGAAAATGATGTCATCCACTATCAGTTTTTTGCGGCGGAACAACTCGCGTCTGTAAACTTCCTTGCTTTTTTCTGCATTCTGAAATTTGTTCTGGAGCGATCCTTTCCTATTTATTTTCATATACATTTCAGTCGCTATTTTTCTGGTTTCTGCTTCTTTGGAATCTGTTTTTTTCTTAACAAGATTAAGCAAAGTCTCATGAACTTCTCTGTTTATTTCCTCTATATAATCCTGTGCTTTATTTTTCATGTTCTGCTGAAAAACAGGCATGTATTCGTCCTGCAGCATGCAAAAAATAGTATATTCGGTATTAAGTGCGCAGATGTCAGGTTCTGCATCTTTATCTCCATAAAGTGCCAGCATCTCTGATTCGCAGCGCTTTCTCATTTCAAGAAACTCTTGTATTTGTTTTTTTATGACATCCATCTCGTTCTTTTTGCTTTCCAAATTCTCTTTGATGAGATCAACGTTCTCTTTGCTTGACACTCCAAAAATCCTTTTTGTCTGTTTGGAAATAAGAGAATTCCTGAGTTTTTTTGCGTCTTTTTTGCCAAATATTTTATGGTTTTTACTTGGTAAG
>CAYJVV010000098.1:0-2711 GCA_964373755.1 uncultured archaeon
AGAACCGGTTCCATGGACATGGAAAAGGTTTTTTACAACTGCGACAACATTCCGTTATTTATCCTCAGGAATTCGCATACCTAGCAAATATTTCTCAGTAGACCGCATGTTCAGGAATGAGACTATTGATATGAAGCACCTGCCAGAATTTCACCAAATTGAAGGCTTTGTTGCTGCAGAGGGTCTCACGCTTAGAAATATGCTTGGCTTTTTCAAAGATTTCTATTCTGCATTCGGAATAAACAAACTGAAATTCAAACCTACTTATAACCCTTATACAGAACCATCGGCTGAAATATTTGGCTGGCACGAAGGTCTCAAAAAATATATCGAAATTGGAAATTCCGGAATGTTCAGACCAGAAACTTTAATTCCGTGCGGAGTGCACGTTCCTGTTATAGCATGGGGACTTGCCCTGGAAAGATTGGCAATGCTAGTTTATAAAATAGAAGATATTCGGGCACTAGTAGGGCCTATGGTTGACATTGACTGGATAAGAAATTACCCAAATATGGTGGAGTTTGAATAACATGCCTGTAATAGATGTGCATAGAAAAACTATTGGTTCAATTATTGGAAAAAATTTTACGACGCAACAGATAAGCGACGCACTATTCAGATTTGGCATGGATATAGAGGATATCGAAGGAGACTATATCAAAGTAGAGGTCACTCCAGATAGAGTTGACATGATGACTCCTGAAGGTATAGCACGAGCTTTGCGGGCTTATTTGAAGATTAAAACAGGCGCTCCTAATTATAGACTTCATAAATCCAATGCTGTTGTAAAAGTTGATTCTAATGTTAAAGGCATCCGTGATTTTGCTGCATGTGCAATTGTAAGGGGATTACGCTGGACAGATATAATGATTAAAGAAGTTATGAGTTCGCACAGCAAAATAGACCAGACTTATGGAAGGCGCAGAAAGAAAGTGTGCCTTGGTGTTTTTCCTATTGGAAAAATTAAATTTCCTGTTCGTTATTATGCTGAAGACCCCCGCAAAATAAAATACATTCCATTAGGTTTCGACAGATATATGACCGTAGATGAACTCAAGAAATTGCATCCAAAAGGTATTGAATACTCTTACATAACTGAAGGGTGGAAAAAATATCCAATTTATCTGGATGCCCGTGGAACTATTTTATCCTGTCTTCCTTTTGTAAACAGTAAAGAAACGGGGCAAGTAACTGACAAGACAACTGATGTATTTATTGATGTTACTGGTACTCATTGGAATAGTGTCAATGAGGTATTAAATATTGTAACGACCTCTCTGGCTGAAAGAGGGGGTAAAATATATACTGTAAAGATGATTTATGGAAATAAAAATTATGTTACGCCTAACTTGCAGCCTACCAAAAGGAAGTTAGATATTACTTACGTCAACAAAATATTCGGACTGAATTTAGATGCGAAGCAGATAAATGAACTGCTTAAAATGATGATGTATGATACAAAAATTCTGGGCAAATCCATAGTAGAAGTTACGATACCGGCAATACGGACAGATATTTTACACGATTTGGATATTATAGACGATGTTGGAAGAGCCTACGGACTTGATAATCTTAAGCCTGATCCGCCACAGGTTCCCACAATAGGAAAAATACACTTCTACTCTAGTTTAGCTGATAAATCTAGAATTGTAATGGCTGGGACGGGTTTCCTTGAAATGATGAGCTTTGTTCTTACAAGCAAAGAAGATCAGTTTGGAAAGATGAATACCAAAGAAGAAGAAACTCTGGAAATATTGAATCCAAAAGCTGTTGGGATAAATACGACACGCAAGTACCTCATTCCTGAGCTGCTAAAATGCCACACCTATAATGCGCACAGGGAATTTCCGCAAAAGATCTTCGAAGTTGGCGATGTCATTAAACTTGATAACAGTGAAACAGGCGCCAGTTCGATAACGAAACTTGCTGCTGCGATAATAGACGACAAAGTCGGGTACGAAGCTATAGCCTCTGTGCTTGATGCTTACATGCGTGCTTTCAGGATAGTGTATTCCATAAAGGCTGCAGGCCATGCCAGTTTTATAAATGGCAGAAGCGGTATTGTGCTTGCTCAAAACAAGCCTGTTGGCATTGTCGGTGAAATACATCCCCAGGTGCTGAATAATTGGGGCATACAAAAACCTGTTGCTGCATTTGAACTAGATTTAGATGAATTATTTTCTTCGAAGAAATAGTATCCTTTATTGCCTAGCCTTAGGTCTCCATTTCAAGGGCTTGATGTCACGCTCTGCTTGCTTGCGCAGGAAATCACAGACATGCCTAGTAAGGGTGCAGCGTCCTGATTTTCTACAGATCGAACAGTGGTTGCATCTCATATGTAAAATACTACTGCAATAGATTATAAAAGAAAAATTACCTTAAGAATCCGAATAATCTCTGATGCCAGGGCTTATCAAGACTGTAATACCTGCCTGCAACGCGCGCTGCTGTCATTTTGATTGCGCGACTTGCATGCGAATTCGGCTTGTGATAAATTACAGGCACTCTTGAAGAAATGGCTTTCTGGACATTTATGTCCTCGGGTATTTCAGCGAGCAAGTCAACATTATCCAACATACTTAAAATCTCTTCCCTGCGCATCTCGTGCTTCTTTCCTTGCACGCGATTAACAACCACTCCCAATGTCTTTGTGCCAAGCTGCTCTGCGAGCTTGATTGATTTCAGCGCGTCTGTGACAGCAGGAAGGTCGG